>JAUHWJ010000283.1 GCA_030424705.1 Alphaproteobacteria bacterium
CGCGCATGAGCGGGCCGGAGCGCGTCTACGCCGTCGGTGACGTCCACGGCCAGCTCGCGCTCCTCAATGCGGCGCACGAGGCGATCGAGGCCGATCTCGCGGCCTCGCCCGTCTCCGCCCATGTCGTCGTCCATATCGGGGACTTCGTGGACAGGGGGCCGGAAAGCGCCGGCGTGATCGGACTCCTCCTCCGCGGCGAAGAGGAGGGGCGGCCTTGGATCAACCTCCTCGGCAATCATGACCGGATGTTCCTCCGCTATCTCGCTGCGCCGGGCGGGCGCGATTCGAAGCTCAGGAGCGAATACTGGTGGCTGCACGAGCGCATCGGCGGGGCGGACACGCTCCGCTCCTACGGGCTCTCCGTGCCCGAGGGAGCCTCGGAGGCGCGTGGCGCGGCGCTGCACCGGGAGGCGCGGCTCGCCGTTCCGGCGATGCATTTCGCCTTCCTCGCCGGGCTCCGTCGCTTCTGGCGCTGGCGCGGCTGGTTCTTCGCCCATGCCGGGGTGAAGCCGGGCGTCCCCCTCGCCGATCAGGCGGAGGACGATCTCATCTGGATCCGCGACGAGTTCCTGAACAGCCACGCCGATCACGGCGCCGTCATCGTCCACGGCCATACGCCGGTGGATCGGGTGGAGGATCATGGCGTCCGCATCGCCATCGACACCGGCGCGGGCTATGGCGGCCCGCTCGCCTGCGTGGCGCTTGAGGCGGACGGGGCGGCGCGCGTGCTCGGCGGGCCGCGCCTGCGCTGAGCCGCTTGCAGGCATATGACGGTTCTGTTTCAGTTCGATGACGCGGCGAGGGGCCGCGCCGGAGACAGACGCCGTGCCCGCCGACGAGATCGATTCGCTCCCGCTCGACCGCAACCTCGCCTCGCAGGAGGGGATCAGCACAGACCAGATGACCCGCGTGCGGCTGGCCTACCTCCAGGGCCAGAACGCGACGCTCGTCCAGCAGACCCAGTTCGCCGACGCGAAGGCCGGCGCGTTGCTCGCCATGATCGGCCTGATCGCGACGCGCGGCCCCGGGGCAGCCTTCGATCCGACCCAGGTGACGGCGGAGGGCCTCGCGCTCGTCCTGCTTCACGCCTCCGGGCTTCTCGCCTGCCTGATCGTCCTCATTCCCCGCTATGTCGGGAAGGAGGCGAGGCTCCGTCTCGCCGTTCGGGAGCGGTATTCCTGGCCTGCGCTGGCTTCCTATGGCGGAAGCGACGGCTATGCGGATTTCGCGAGAACGGCGCAGGTCAGCCAGTTGATCGTCTCTCTGGCCCGGGCGAATGCGGCCCTGGCCGGCATCCTCCACCGGAAATTCGCATGGCTCCGCGCGGCTTTTCTGATCGCCGGGCTGGACCTCGCCTTCATCGCCGGGACGGCGGCGCTCTCCGCGCGGTAGCCAAAGACGCTTGCGCGCGGGCCTGCCGGCGTTAGGCTTTTTCGAAGCGCGGAGGGGCAATGCGGGTTCAGGTCGTCATCATAGGGGCTGGGCCATCCGGCCTCCTGCTCGCGCATCTCCTGCGGAGGAGTGGCGTCGAGACGGCGGTGCTGGAGCGGCGGCAGCGCGGCCATGTTCTCGCCCGCATTCGGGCCGGCGTTCTCGAATGGGGCACGGTGGAGACCTTGCGCGAAGCCGGGCTCGGCGCGCGGATGGAGCGGGAGGGGCATGTTCACGAGGGAACCTATTTCTCCGCCCGCAACCGTGGCTTTCGCATCCCGCTCGCCGTGCTCGCCGGGCGGCCCGTCATGGTCTACGGCCAGACCGAGGTGACGAAGGACCTCTACGTCGCGCATGACGATGCGGGGACCCTCATCGTCGACGGCGCGGAGGGCGTCACGATCCATGAGGCAGGCGGGGCGGCCCCGTTCGTCACCTATGTGAAGGACGGCGTCGGGCGCCGGATCGACGCCGATTTCGTGGTCGGCTGCGACGGGTTCCACGGCGTGAGCCGCCGCACGATCCCCGCAACAGTGCTGAAGGAATACGAGCGCGTCTATCCCTTCGGCTGGCTCGGCGTCCTCTCCGAGTCGAAGCCGGTGAGCGGAGAGCTGATCTACGCCCAGCACGAGCGCGGCTTCGCGCTCTGCTCTATGCGGAACGAGGGGCTGTCGCGCTACTACGTCCAGGTTCCCGCCGGAGAGGAGCCGGAGGCCTGGCCCGACGCCCGGTTCTGGAGCGAGCTTCGCCGGCGAATCCCCGCGGAGGCGGCGGAAGCGCTGGAGACGGGGCGGGTAATCGAGAAATCCGTCGCCCCGCTCCGCTCCTATGTCGCCGAGCCGATGCGCTGGGGGCGGCTCTTTCTTGTGGGGGACGCGGCGCATATCGTGCCGCCGACCGGCGCGAAGGGCCTCAACCTCGCCGTATCCGACGTGCGCTATCTCCATGAGGCGCTCGCCGCCTTCTACCGCGACAGGGACGAGACGGGGATCGAGGGCTATTCCGCCCGCGCCCTCGCCCGCATCTGGAAGGCGGTGCGCTTTTCGTGGAGCCTCACCACCATGCTTCACCGCTTCCCGGAACAGACGGCCTTCGATCTCCGGATGCAGGAGGCGGAACTGGACTGGCTGGAAGGCTCCGAGGCGGCGCAGCGCGCGCTGGCCGAGAACTATGTGGGCCTTCCCTATTGAGCGCCGCAGGCTTCGCCGCGCTCGGCCCGCAGGCGGGCGCGCTGGAGGATTACCGCGGGGCTGTGATCATTCCGCACGATCCGGGAGGCCGCGTCCTTCTTCAGTTGCGGGATCTCTCAGCGCCGGTCCATCCCGGCGAATGGGGTCTATTCGGCGGCGGCGTTGAAGAGGGGGAGAGCCTTGCGGAGGCCGCCGCACGCGAATTTGAGGAGGAGACGGGGCTCCGCCGCCCGCAAGCCGCCTTTGCGCCCTTCGCGCGCATTGTCTCGCCCGTGTCACGCCGCGCGCTCTTCGCCTTCACGCTTGCGCTCGACGAGGGGCCGCAGGCGATCCGCCTCGGCGAAGGCGCCGGGTTCGGCCTCTTCGCGCCCACACAATTCGCATCGCTCCCGATGGTAGGCGCGACGCGGCTCCTCCTCGGGGCCTGGGCGACGCGTCGGTGATGTTCGACAATCCGCGGGTCTTTTGAACCGGCCGCCCTAACTTCGTCGAAGCGCCGGCAGCACCATCACCGCGGTCAGCGCCGCGCAGGTCAGCGCCATGGAGACGACCTCGCGCCAGCCGACGATTTCCCCGAGGATCAGCGCGCTCGAATAGACGCCGATCACGGGCACGGCGAGCGTGCCGATCGAGGCGATGGCGGCGGGGAACATCCGCACCACCTTGAAGAACGCCCACTGGCAGAAGATCATCGGCAGCGCGAAGAGATAGAGGAGCGCGATCCAGACCTTCGCGCTCAGCGCCGTCAGGTCCGGCGCCGGCTCGAGGATCAACGCGCCCGGCAGGATCACCGCGAGGCCGATCAGCAATTGCCAGCCGATCAGGGCGGAGACCGGCGAATCCCAGTCGTATTTCTTGAAGAGGACGGTCCCCGTCGCCCAGCTCAGCGCCGCGCCGAGCATGAAGAGCGCGCCCGCCGGCGCCGCCGAGAGTGCGACGAGATCGGGCCCGATCAGCACGGCGAGCGCCGCGACCCCAAGCACGAGCCCCGCGACCTTGTACACCGTGATCCGCTCCCCGAGGATCAGCGCGCCGAGCAGCGCGGCCCAGACCGGCATTGTGAAGGCGATGATAGAGGCGCGGCCCGCCGGCATGAGCGAGACGCCGTAGCCGGTGAAAAGATGCCAGCCAACGATGTTGAAGAGCGCGCAAATGAGCAGAGGCCGGAGCTCCCGCCGCGTCGGCCGGAGAGCGCCGGTAGAGGCCCAGGCGATGGCCATGAGGCCGACCGCGCCGACGCCGACGCTCAGCACGCGGAACCACCAGATCGGCAACTCCGAGAGCGCGATCTTCATCCCCGGCCAGTTCAGCCCCCAGAAGAGGCTGACAAAGGCGAGGAGGACGAAGCCGCCGACGGGGAGCCGCTCCGCGCGCCCGAGGCTCACAGCCAGTCCCTCAGCGCGGCGACGAGCGGGATATCGGCAGGCGGCATTGGCAGATCGCGCAGTTCCACTGCGCGGGCCCATTTCAGCCTCTGCCCCTCCCGCGCCGTCACGACGCCCTCCCATTTCCGGCAGGCGAAGAGCGGCATGAGGAGGTGGAAATCGTCGTAAGAATAGGAGGCGAAAGTGAGCGGAGCGAGGCAGGAGCGCCAGGTCTCGATCCCCAGCTCCTCCCGCAACTCTCGGATCAGCGCCGCCTCCGGACTCTCCCCCGGCTCGACCTTGCCGCCGGGAAACTCCCAGAGCCC
>JAUHWJ010000284.1 GCA_030424705.1 Alphaproteobacteria bacterium
GGCGCCAAGCGCCGCCAGAACCGCCTCCCGGCGCGGGATCGGGTCGGTCGCGCCATAGCCCGAGACGGTTCCGGCGGCGACGACGGCGGCGCGGCGCCCGGCCTCGAAGGCGTCTCCCGTCTCCAGCATCCAGGCGTGGAAGGCGCCGGAGAAGCTGTCCCCCGCCCCGGTGCTGTCCACCGGGGTCGCCGGGGCGGGGGGAATCGTCTCCCGCCTTCCGTCCGCGGCGATGCGGGCGCCGTTCGCCCCGTCCGTCACGATCACAGTCCCGGGCCCGAGCACGGCGAAGGCGTCGATTACCGCATCCGCCGCGCCAAGGCCCATGAGAGCGTGGCAATCGTCCAGCGACGTGACCAGCACGTCCGCCAGCGCCGCCGCCTCCTCTAGCACGCGACGCGCCTCCTCCGCGCGCCAGAGCGCGAGGCGGAGATTGGTGTCGAGGGAGACGCGGACGCCCGCCGCCCGCGCCGCGCGCATCGCCGCGAAGCCGGCGGCGCGCAGCGTCGGGGAGACGGCGAGCGTGATGCCGGAGAGGTGCAGCACTTTCGCCGCCCGGATTGCCGGTAGATCGAGGTCCTCCGGCCCGTAGAGCGAGGCGGCGGAACCCTTCCGCACATAGGTGAAGCGCCGCGCCGCCGGGTCCGGCTCGATGAAGTTCAGGCCAGTCGGGGCATCCGGGTTCCGCAGCACGGAGGCCGCGCTCACCCCCTCCTGCGCCCAGTGCGCCACGATTCCGTCGCCGAAGAGGTCCGTGCCGAGGGCGCCTAGATAGCCGACGCTCGCGCCCTGCCGCGCGGCGGCGATGGCGGCGTTCGAAGTGTCGCCTCCGTAGCCGAGGCGCCATCGCCCGTCCGGCTCACGCACGAACTCGCCAAGCGGCTCCCCCAGGCAGAGGATGTCGGGCATCAGAGCGAGGCCGTCACGCCGCCGTCTACGAAGAGCGTCGTCCCGTTGACGAAGCTGGCGCCGGGCGAGCAGAGGAAGACGCAGGCGCCCACAAGCTCCTCGACCCGGCCCCAGCGGCCCTGAGGGGTTCGCTTTGCGAGCCATTCGGTGAAGGCCGGATCGGCTGCCAACGCGGCGTTGAGCGGCGTCTCGAAATAGCCCGGCGCGAGGGCGTTGACGTTCAGGCCGTGCTTGGCCCAGTCCGTCGCCATGCCCTTCGTGAGGTTGGAGACGGCGCCTTTCGTCGCCGTGTAGGGCGCGATGCCGGGGCGGGCCAGCGCCGTCTGCACCGAGGCGATGTTGACGATCTTGCCCCGCTCGCGGCGGATCATGTGCCGCGCGCAGGCCTGCCCCACATTGAAGACGGAAGAAACGTTGACGCGCATGAGCCGCTCGAAATCCTCCGGCGCGAAGTCCTCGAGCGGGCCGCGATGCTGCATCCCGGCGTTGTTCACGAGGATGTCGATCGGGCCGACATCCGCCTCGAACCCGTCCACCGCCGCGCGGGCCGCCGCGTGGTCCGTCACGTCGAAAGGCAGGAGCTCGACCGCGGCGCCCGCGGCCCTCAGCTCCGCCGCGGCGGCCTCAAGCTTCGCCTCGTCGCGCCCGTTCAAGACGACCCGCGCCCCGACGCCGGCAAGCCCCTCCGCGAGGGCGAGGCCGATCCCCTGGCTGGAGCCGGTGACGAGGGCGGTGCGGCCCTTCAGCGAAAAGAGGCGTTCAAGGCCGGTCATTCCATCCCCCCATTTCCCCCATCATCGCGCCGGGCGGGGCGGCGGGCAAGGGCGTCAGAAAACGTGCTCCATCACGTCGAACCGCGCCGGCTCCCGCAGCATGCCCCCCACCCGGTCGAGATCGCCGCGCGCCGCGCGCCAGTCGATATAGGCCTGCCGGCTCTCGATACGGTCCCAGATCTGAAAGACGGTCACCGTCTCCGTCCCTCGGTCCCCGCCGGCGCGGATGAGTTCGGCGCCGGGCTGCGCGGCGGTATCCGGCAGCGCCTCCGCCATCATGGTGAGAAGCTCGTCATAGCGGCCGGGCGCGGCCTTCGCGGTGAGGATGACGACGACGGGCATAGGCGCTCCTTCTTCCGGGTTCTTCCGGGCCGTGAAATCCTCGCCGGGGGCGGCGATCCGGTCAACTATCGCTTTCCCCTGCGTCGCGCCCACGCCACTCTCCCGCCGACGCCGAGGGGAGATTCTGATGCGACGCCTTGCTATTGTTTTGGCCCTCTGTCTCGCCGCCTTCGGCGCCGCCGCCCAAACCCCGGATCCTGCGAGCCCCGAAGCGGCGCGCGAGCTCGTCTCCCGCCTCTCTGACGCCGAGGTCCGCGCCCTCCTCCTCGAACGGCTTGACGCCGTGGCGGCGGAGCGGGCGGCGGCGAACGAGGAGGGGACCGGCCTCGCCGACTGGGCCGAGGAGGCGGCGGAGGAGGTCGGCGACGTGATCGGCCAGTCCCTCCTCCGCACCCCCGACATGCCGGGGCGGATGGCGGACGCGTTCGGGCGCTTCTTCGAGCCGCGCGGCTGGGGCGGCCTCCTCTCCTTCCTCGCTCAGGTCGCGGGGGTGATCGCCGTCGCCGCGGCGGCGGAGGCGCTGGCCCGGCGGCTCGCGCGGCCGTTCCGGACCGGCGGCGGCGGGCGGGGGCTCGGCGCCGTGATCCTCGCGCTCCTCCGGCGGCTCGTGACGGACGGCGCTGGCCTCGCCGCCTTCATGCTCGTCGCCTGGACGTTGACCCGCCATGCGATGCCGGGGGATTCCTTTCGCCCGCTCTTTCCGGACAGCAACCGCGAGCTCGCCTGGCGCTTCATTTCCGAGCCGGTGCTCTACGCCCGCCTCGCCGCGGCGCTCGCCCGGTTCCTGCTCTCGCCGGGAGACGCCTCGCTGCGGTTGATGAGCGTGACCGACGAGGAGGCGCGGTTCTTCCTCAGGCATCTCGCGATCATCGGCGCGCTCTGGGGCCTCCTTTCCTTCGGCGTCGTTTTCTTCGCGAGCCATGGCGCGAATCCGACCGAGACGCCGGTCGGCTTCTGGCTGAACAACCTGCTCTATGGCTGGATTCTCTGGACGTCATGGCGCAGCCGCGCCGCGCTGACGCGGATGCTGATCGGGGCCGAGCCGGCCGAGACGAGCCCGATGGAGACGCGGATCGCCCGCGCCTTCCCGGCCTTCGCGCTGATCCTGGTGGCGGCGAACTATCTGCTTATCGTCTATCTCGCCGCCATCGGGCGCTTTGACCTCCTTGACGGGCGGCAGAACCTGACCCTCGGCATCCTCCTCTTCGCGCCGATGTTCGACACCGCGATCCGCGGCGCGATCCGGCATCTCCAGCCGCCGATGCGGGGGGAGGGGGAGCTGGCGGCGCGGGCGCATCTCTCCGCCCGGCGGAGCTGGATCCGGATCGGGCGCGTCCTCGTCTTCGGTTTCGTCATCTATCTCGTCGCCCGGCTCTGGGGGATCGACTTCCACAACCTCGCCGCCGCGGGCGTTGGCGCGCAGGCGGCGGCGGCGCTGGTGCGGATGCTGCTGATCCTCGCTGCGGGTTACCTGATCTGGGAGCTGGTCTCGCTCTGGATCAACCGCCGCCTCGCCGCGGAGCGGACGGCGCCGGGCTTTGATCTGACGGCGGACGAGCCGGGCGGCGGCGAGGGCGGGCAGGCCGGCGGCTCCCGCCTCTCCACCGTCCTGCCGCTCCTGCACGGGACGGTGAAGGTCGCCGTCGCAATCATATTTGCGCTTCTCGCGCTCGGGGAGATCGGGCTCGACATCACGCCGCTCCTCGCCGGCGCCGGCATCGCCGGGCTCGCCATCGGCTTCGGGGCGCAGAAACTGGTGGCGGATGTCGTCTCCGGCGTCTTCTTCCTCGTGGACGACGCCTTCCGCACGGGGGAATACATCGAGGTCGCCGGCACGGTCGGCACGGTCGAAAAAATCTCGGTCCGGTCGATGCAACTTCGCCATCACAAGGGGCCGGTGCATACGATCCCCTATGGCGGGGTGGACAAGATCACCAACTATTCGCGCGACTGGGTGATCATGAAGCTCAAGTTCACCGTGCCTTTCGACACGGACCCCAACAAGGTGAAGAAGATCTTCAAGAAGATCGGGCAGGAGATGATGGACTCGCCCGAGTTCGCGCCGGACCTCCTGCAACCCTTCAAGTCGCAGGGCGTGTTCGATTTCGATGATGTGGGAATGATCATCCGCGGCAAGTTCATGGCCAAGCCCGGCAAGCAGTTCACGCTCCGGAAGGAGGTCTTCAACCGGGTGAAGGCGGCGTTCGAGGCGAACGGGATCGAATTCGCCCGGCGCGAGGTGCGCGTCGCGCTCCCCTCGATGGAGGGCGGGCGGC
>JAUHWJ010000285.1 GCA_030424705.1 Alphaproteobacteria bacterium
CACCAGAAGCCGCCGCTGGATCGCGCCGACCGTGGCGGGCGCGACATTGCCGTAGCGGAGCGAGAGCTCCTTCGCCCGCTCGCCGACATTCACGAGCATCGCCTGAAGGTCCTTCAGGTCGATCAGCAGCAGTCCTTCTTCGTCCGCGAGGCGGAAGGCGATGTTCAGCACGCCCTCCTGCGCCTCAGTGAGTTCGAGCAGGCGGGAGAGGAGCAGCGGCCCCATCTCCGTCACCGTCGTCCGCACCGGATGCCCCGCCTCGCCGTAAAGGTCCCAGAACACCGTGGGGAAGGCGTCGTAGCCGTAATCGGAGAAGCCGATCGTCTCCGCCCGCTTCATGAAGGCTCCGTGCAGCTTGTGCTCGGGCGAGCCGGGTTCGCAGAGCCCGGAAAGGTCGCCCTTCACGTCCGAGAGGAAGACGGGCACGCCGGCTGCGGAGAAGCCCTCGGCGAGAATCTGGAGCGTCACGGTCTTTCCCGTGCCCGTCGCGCCGGAGATCAGGCCGTGCCGATTCGCCGTTTTCAGCAGCAATTCCTGCGCCGATCCGTAGCCGTCCCCGCCTCCGCCGATGAAAATCTCGCCCGATCCGGCCATTTCGCCCTCCTTTTTCGATATGCGAACATCTGCACATCTTTTCTTAACCATGAAGCCCCATATTGACGTTGCAGGCGGCTTTCGCCTGCACTCCTCCCTGTCGGACTTGGCCGCGCTTCGGCGCGGCCTTTTTTTGTCTTGAGGGCCGCGCTTCCGCCATTCGGCGCCGCTTCCGGATTCAGTCACAGGAGTTTCATTTCCCGTTGACCGGTTTGAAGACTCCGCATAGCTTCCGACCCAGAACTTGCCGCGGCCGGTTCGACAGGGAGAGACAAGAGGCGTTCAGCCTCGCAGGAAGGGCGCTCGAAAGAGCGCCTTTTCTTTCGTTCGGAAACGCGGTGTGACCGACCCGACTTGATTTCGCGGCCCCGACGGATCATCACTCCCCCAACGACGCCGCGACGCGGCGCAAAGCAAGACAGGGAATGCCCACCGTGCTCTTCAGACATGCCGCCGCCGCGCTCCTCGCCCTCGCACCGCTCGCCGCCTTCGCGCAGCAGGGCGCACAGCCTGGCTCGACGCTGAAGGCGACCCACGGCGCGTGGGAGATCCGCTGCGACGTGAACGCGCCGGAAAACTGCATCCTCACCCAGGTCGGCAACCGGGCGGACGGGCAGCCCGCGCTCCGCGTTGCGCTCCGCAGCACGCCGGGCGCCAAGGGGCCTAACGGGGTGGAGATCGCCGCCGTGATCCAGATCGACGCGCCGCTCGGCGTGTTCCTGCCCGCAGGCGTCGAGGTGAAGATCGACGGGGCGGAGATCGGCCGCGCGGCATTCCAGGTCTGCGACAGCCGGGCCTGCATCGCTTCCGAGCCCGTGCCGGCCGACTTCATCGACAAGATGAAGAAGGGGAACGGCGCGACCATGACGATCATGGCGCTGAACGGCGAGAAGGCGGAGATCGCGATCTCCCTTTCCGGCTTCACCAAGGGCTTCAACTCGCTCTGAGAGGCGGGGAGCCGGCGCAGTCGGTTCAACCGATGATCAGGCGCGCTCTCACCGCGTAGCGGCGAACCGGCGATAGCCCGACGCTTACGGAGCGCTCTCGCCGCGGTGGGGCGCGCCTTGAGCGCAGCGAACCTTCTCACGCGCACGGATCGCGCCTGAAATCCGCAAGTGCCGACGCCTCCCTCCCGAGGGTGGCGTCCCTCCCGCCTGATGATGGCGAAGCGCCAGAGCCCCGCCGCGCCGCGCGAAAGTCGCACACGCGAAAAAATTTCGAAATTTTCCTTTGCATATGCTTTTCAATAGCTTGACCCCCCTGCGCAATGTGCGCAGGCTTCAGCCTGCAAGCATTCTCCCTGTCATCTCGCCGAGGTCGCGGGACAGGCCGGGCCCCGCGGCGACCCGCTCGATTTCCGCCCGCATTGCGCCCCGCCAGGGCTCCGCCAGCGTCGCCCAGGCCTCGAAGGCGCCGGACATCCGCGCCGCCGTCTGCGGATTAGCCCCGTCCATCCGGATCAGCCAGTCGGCGTAGAAACGATAGCCATCGCCCCCCGGGGCATGGAAGCCGACCGGGTTCGCCGCGAAGGCGCCGACGAGGGCGCGGAGTTTGTTCGGGTTCCGCCAGGGGAAATCCGCCGCGCCCGCCATCGCCGCCACCCGCTCCAGCGTTTCGGGGCGCGGCGCGGTGGCCTGGATCGTGAGCCACTTGTCCATCGTCCCCGCGTCCCCGCCGAAATCCTCCGCGAAACGCCCAAGCATCGGCGCCGCCTCGGCAGCCCCGGAATGGACGAGCGCCATGAGCGCCGGCAGCCGCTCGGACATCGCGCCGCCCGAAGCCGCCTGCGCCGCCAGCGCAGCGCCGCCCTCCCGCCTGACAAGCAGGCCGAGCGCAGCGTTGCGGAGCGCCCGGCGCCCCGCGCTTTCCGCATCCGGGCTGAAGGGGCCCGGCGTCTCCATCTCTCCGTAGAGCGCGAAGAGCCGCGCCTCGAGCCGCGCCGCCACCGCTTCCTTGAGCGCCTCGGAAGCGGCGAAGAGCGCCGCCGGGTCCGCCGCCCGGCCGCGCGAAGCCTGCTCCCGCATCAGCTCCCCGGCGCCCGGCAGGCCGAGGAGGTGGGCGCGGAAGGCGGGCGCGAGCGCCTCGTCCCCCGCCATCGCCTCCAGCGCGTCGAGGAAGGGCGCCGGGTCCGCCCCGCCGAGCAGGATGTCGAGCGCGAAGCCCCGCGCCGCCTCCGCCCGGTTGAAGAGGTCCTGATCGTGCGCCATCAGAAAGGCGCGGCCCTCCGGCCCGATCTCCCGCTCCACGATCACCGGCGCCGAGAAACCGCGAAAGAGCGAGGCGACCGGCCGGTGCGGCAGTTTCCAGCGGAAGGTCTGCTCCCCTTCCCGCAGCACCACCGTCTCCGCCGCCATCTCCCCCCCGTTCGGGCCGAGAAGCCCGAGAGCGCAGGGGATGACGAGTGGCGCCTTCTCCGCCTGTCCCGGCGTCGGCCGCGTCTCCTGCCGGAGCGTGAGGGCGTATTCGCCGTTGTCGAAGACCTCGGAAACCGTGATCCGCGGCGTCCCGGCCTGTGAATACCAGAGCGCGAACTGGGAAAGGTCCTCCCCCGTCGCGTCCTCGAAGACCGTCAGCCAGTCCTCGATCGTGCAGGCCTGCCCGTCATGTCGCTCGAAATAGAGGTCGAGCGCCCTGACGTATTCCTCGCCGCCGACAAGGGCGCGCAGCATCCGGATCAGCTCCGCTCCCTTCTCGTAGACCGTCGCCGTGTAGAAGTTGTTGATCTCCTCGTAGGCCTCCGGGCGGACCGGGTGGGCGAGCGGCCCCGCATCCTCACGGAACTGCCGCGCCCGGAGTGTGGAGACCTGCCCGAGCCGCTGGAGCGGGCCGTTCCGCTCGTCCTCCGAGAATTGCTGGTCGCGGAAGACGGTTAGCCCCTCCTTCAGACAGAGCTGGAACCAGTCCCGGCAGGTGATGCGGTTGCCCGTCCAGTTGTGGAAATACTCATGCGCGATGATCGCCTCGATCCGCTCGTAATCCGCATCCGTCGCCGTCTCGGGGCTCGCCAGCACGTATTTCGAGTTGAAGATGTTGAGGCCCTTGTTCTCCATCGCCCCCATATTGAAATCATCCACCGCGACGATCTGGAACAGGTCGAGGTCGTACTCCCGCCCATAGGTCTCTTCATCCCATTTCATCGACCGTTTCAGCGCGTCCATCGCGAAGCCGCAGCGCCCCTCGTCCCCCGGCCTGACCCAGATGCGGAGGGAAACATCGCGCCCCGACATCGTGCGGAAGCGGTCATCGTGGCTCACGAGGTCGCCGGCGACGAGGGCGAAGAGATAGGCCGGCTTCGGCCATGGATCCCGCCACTCGGCGAACCGCCGACCCTCCGCCGTCACGCCCTCCTCCACGAGGTCGCCGTTGGAGAGGAGCACCGGAACATCCCCCTCGATCCGTGCGGAAAACGAAGCCATCACATCCGGCCGGTCCGGATAATACGTGATCTTGCGAAAGCCCTCCGCCTCGCATTGCGTGCAATACATGCCGTTGGACATGTAGAGCCCTTCGAGCGCGGTGTTCGCCGCCGGGTCTATCTCCGTCTCCGCCTCCCACAGGAACCCCGAAGCGGGTAGGAAGCGGGCGGGGATGGTCAGCGTCTCCTCTCCCTCAGACAGAGCGGCCTCGGGGAGCGCGACCCCGTCGATAGCGGCGAAAAGGCGCTTCATCGAATGGCCGTTGAGTATGAGATCGGCCGCCCC
>JAUHWJ010000286.1 GCA_030424705.1 Alphaproteobacteria bacterium
CCGTTCGCGCGCCTCTCGCGCCGTCTCGAGCGCGGCGATGAAACCCTCGGAGCGGGCGCGGGCGCGGATTTCGGCGATTTTCAGCCGCCGCTCCATCGGCCCGCCGCGCGCCATGAACGCCGCCTCGGCGAGGGCTTCGGCGAGGTCGCCCGGCACCGGCGCGCGGCGCTCGATCAGGCTGTCGAGCAGGAGGATCAGCGCCTCCTGCGATTCGGGCAGGTCGCGCCCGCCGAGCCGCGCGAGCAGCGCCTCCGCCTCGTTCGCCTCCGCGGTTTCGGCGAGAAGCCGAGCGCGGGCGAGGTCGAACGCCGGGCCGTGATCGCCGGGGATCCGGCGGAGCATCAGGTCGATCCGCCGCGCGACGTCGACCTCGCCGCGGTTCACGAGATCGGTGATGAGCGGCGGGCCGAGCAGCACACGGAGCGGGACGGGCATGACCCCGAAGCGGGCGACCATCTCCTCGGCGATCTCGGCCGCGCGGAGGCGCGCCGCCTCCGGCGCGTCTGCGGAAAGCGGCGGCGGCTGCAGGCCGGCGGCGCGATACCAGATCGCCGTGAAGCCCGAGCAGGGACCGGCGGCGCGGACGGGACCGTCCGCCGCCGGAATCCCGCCCTCGACGATCCGCGATAGATCGGCCAGCAGGGAGGGGTCCGACACGGCGTCGCCATAGATCTCGATCAGCCGCCGCGCCTCCGCGCCGAAACCGGCGGCGACATAGAGCCGGGCGAGCGCCGTCGCGGCGCCGGGCTCGGGGTTGTCGAACTCGTCCAGCAGCGTGGCGGAGAGCTTCGCCTGCTCCGCCTGGAAGGCGCCTGCGTCTGGCCAGCCCTGCGGGTCGAGGCGCGAATCTGCGATGCAAGGCGCAGTTTCGACCAGGGTCTCGGAACGGTCGGCCCGGAATTCCTTGTCGATCGCCGTGCGCGCCCGCACCGGCAGTTCGATCGGCTGTGGCGGCGGCGGGGCATCTGCCAGCGCCGTCTCGGGCGCGGGCTCAGGCTCCGGCTCCGGCGCGGGGGCCGCTTCGGGCTCTGGCTCCGGCTCCGGCTCCGGCTCGGCCCGGCGGCGGCGCGGCTCATCGGGCGGCGGCGGCGCCAGCGCCGCGGCCTCCGGCGAGCTGAATTCGAGCAGGCCCTGCTCCGCGGCGCGGGAAAGCTGCTCAAGCAGCTTTTGCCGCGCGATCACGACCTCCTCCTCCAGTTCGGCGCGGGTTTCCGGCCTCGGCGCCGCGGCGGCGACGGGGGCCGGAGCGCCCCCCGGCCCGGCCCGGCGCGGCGGAGGGGCGGAGAAGCGGGGCGCGGTGCGGCCTTCATTTCCCGCAATGCGTTGCGGCGCCGGCTCTTCCGGGTCGTCAGCCGCGCCGGCCTCGCGGAAGTCGATGGAGAGAACGCCGCCGGACATCCGCGCGGCGTATTCGCAATCGCAACTGAGGAGAAAACGGATCCGCGTTCCCGCACTCTCCGGCGCGAGCCGGGCGCCGGCGATGCGGCGGGAGAACCCGCCCTCAGCGACCTCCGAAAGGTCGAAGCCGCCCTCCGCGCCTTCGGCGACCAGATCCACCTGCCGCTCCCCGCTCCGCTCCAGCGAGAAACCGCCGGAGAGCGGGATCTCGACGCGGCTCGCATCGCCGATGTCATAGGCGCGGACGCGCGCCGCCTCCTGCCCCGCCGCGAAGGCGGGCGGCAACGCAAGCGCCGCGACAAGAAGAAGGCGCGCGGCGCTCATGTCGCCGCCTTCACGGCCTGGAGCGCCTCGGCGAGCGCGCCATAGCTCGGGCGGTAGTCGTGCGGCGTGTTCTGCCGGCCGACCTCGACGCAGATGTCGGGCGCGTGGTTGTGGAGATTGGCGACGAGCACCTCCTTGATGAGGAGGTAGAAGTTATGCTCGGCGTCGACGACGGCCTTCACCTTGGTGGCGAAGGGGCCGACGAGGCCATAGGAGAGGAACACGCCGAGGAAGGTGCCGACGAGCGCGCCGCCGATCAGCTTGCCGAGCACTTCGGGCGGCTGGTCGATCGAGCCCATCGTCTTGATGACGCCGAGCACGGCGGCGACGATGCCGAGCGCGGGAAGCCCATCCGCCATCGCCTGGAGCGCGTGGCTGGCGTGCATCGAATGGTGGTGCATCCCGGCCAGCCGCTTGTCGAGCACCTCCTCGACCTGGTTCGGGTCGTCATAGTTCATGGTTCCGGCGCGGATCGTGTCGCAGATCAGGTCCACGGCCTCATGGTCCGCCAGAATTTTCGGATATTTCTGGAAGATCGGGCTCGAATGCGGTTCCTCGATATGTACCTCCACATCCACCGGATTGGCGCGGGCGATGCGGATCAGCGCGAAGAGCAGGCAGAGGAGATCCTGGTAATCGGAATCCTTCCACTTCGCGCCCTTGAAGACCTTGCCGACGGATTTCAGCGTGTATTTCACGTCCGGCATGGAATTGGCGACGAGGAAGGCGCCGACAGCGGCGCCGCCGATCATCATCATCTCGTAGGGCAGCGAACCGAGGATGATCGCCATTTTGCCGCCGGCGATCAGATAGCCGCCGAAGACCATGACGAAGGTGAAGACGATGCCGACGATGCCGATCATGGGCGTTCCTGTTCACTGGCGGGGCGGCCCGTTCGGGGCGCCCCTGGTCTTCTGACCGATCCGCCCCCTTCCGGCGGGCGGCCCTGGCTCGATGCGGGCGCCGGAGGCCGGCGACCGCGTTTGTCGTCTCTATTCCCTCGGCGCCGCCGCGTTCTGCCCGGCGATGTGCACGGTGACGGCGTAGGCCTTCTCCGGCGTGAGCGCGGAGAGGATCGCGGCCGCCGCCGCCTCGTCCATGCGGGAGAGCAGGCCGGCCGCGAAGGCCGTGTCCATGTTCTCGAAGATCGGCCCGGCGCGCTTGCCTTCCATCGTCTGGAAAGTGGCGACGAGCTTGCCCACGTCCTTCTCCGCCGCGTTGTCGGCGACGCGGAGCAGCGCGCCGAGCCTCGCCTCGGCCTCCTCCAGCCGCGCCATCTGGTCGTTCAGCTTCGCCTCGGCGGCCTCGATCACCTTCGCACGCGTGGCGAGCGCCTCGGCGCGCGCGTCGAGTTGCGCCTCCCGCTCCCGCAAGGTCTCAAGCAGCGCGGCGAGGTCGCTGTGGGTCGGCCCCTCCGCGGCCACGGCGGGCGCGGGCGGCGCGCCGGCCTCCGCCCCGGCGGCGAGCTTCGGCAGTTCGACCGCCAGCGCGCTGGCCGGGTCGGCGGCGCGAAGCACGGCGGAGAGCATGAAGCATCCGCCGAGCATCAGCATCGCGGGCCTGCCGCGCGGCGCGGCGGGCTTCGGCCTCCGCGCGGGGGCGGGCCTCGGGCCGGGCTTGGGGGTCGGCTTCGAAGTCATCAGCGGGCGCCTCGCGAGCCCGAATCGCCGGAGAGTGCGGCGATCAAGCGACGCGCCAGCGCCTCATGGTCGCCCTCGGCGCGGGAAGACAGCGCCGCGCCGAGCGCGGCGGCCACGGCGGGAGCCGCTGCCTGAGCGGCGGCGGGCGCACGCTCCTGGACCGCGGCGCGCGGCGCTGCATCGACGAGTTCATCCGGCCGCGGAGCCGCAATCTCCTCCTCGCGCGTCGCCTGGCGCGCGGCGGGCTTCGCGGGCGTCTTGGCGCGCGCCGGGCTCTTGGCGGCGCGCTTCGCGGCGGACTTGCGCGCGGCGACGCGGGGCGCGGGGCGCGGGGCGGGCGCAGGCTCGACAATCTCTTCCGGCTCTTCGATCTCCGTCTCGGTCACGGCTTCGGCGGCCGCACGCTCCGCCTCCGCAATCGCCGCGGCGGACTGCTCCGCAGCCGCCCGATCGGCAGCCGCGCGCTCAGCCGCCTTCGCGGCGGCCTCGTCACGCTCGCTCCGCGCAGCCTCGGCGTCATCCTCGAAGGCCCGGCGCGCGATTTCCGCGCGTTCGCCTTCTTCCTTCGCCCGCGCAGCGGCCGCCTCGAGCTTCGCCGTCGCCGCGCGGGCCGCCGCGAGGCGCGAATCGATGTCGCCCGCCGCGGCCGCCGTCGCGGCCTTCGCCCGCGCCAGCGCGCCGTTCATCTCGTCCACCTGGGCCGACATGTCGGTGATCGCCTTGCCGAGGCCGTCCTCCATCTGCGTCAGCCGGCGCAGACGGCGCGACAGAACGATGCAGTAGAGAGAGGCGGTGACAGCGGCGATGATGAGCAGGCCATCGGCGATGAGCTCCATTGGACGGCTCCTATTTCAGAACGAAAGCGGTGATGAGAAGGTCGCGCGGCTCCGCCGGGGCGGAGACGGCGCGAACGC
>JAUHWJ010000287.1 GCA_030424705.1 Alphaproteobacteria bacterium
TTCGGGCTCGGGCTCTTCATGGTCTCGCTCTCGCCGACCTCGGTGAACGTGCAGACGATCATCATGGGGCAGATCCTCGCGATCACGCCCGATGACACGCTGCAGCTCGCGATCATCGGCGGCGTCTCACTCACGATCCTGCTCCTGATCTGGCGGGACCTGATGGCGGTGTTCTTCGACGAGGCCCATGCGCGGGCGATCGGGCTCCGCGCCGGATTGCTGAAGGGCGTGTTCTTCACGCTGCTCGCCGCGGCGACGGTGGCGGCGATGCAGACGGTGGGGGCCTTCCTCGTCATCGCCCTCGTGGTGACGCCGGGCGCGACGGCCTATCTGCTGACCGATCGGTTCCCGCGGCTCATCCTCCTCTCCGTCCTCCTCGGGGCGGGAAGCTGCCTTGCGGGCGCCTATCTGAGCTATTTCCTCGACGGGGCGACGGGCGGCGTGATCGTCGTCCTGCAGACGCTCCTCTTCCTCGCCGCCTTCTTTCTGGCGCCGAAGCACGGGCGGCTCGCGGCGCGGCGCATCCGGGCGGCGGCGATAAGGCAAGCGGCGTGATGGAGGCGCTGCTCATGCCGTTTCGCTTCCCGTTCATGACGGACGCGATGCTGATCGCCGCGCTCGTTTCGGTTCCGGCGGCGCTCCTCTCCTGCTTCCTCGTGCTGAGGGGCTGGGCGCTGATGGGGGATGCGATCTCCCATGCCGTGCTCCCCGGCGTCGTCGGCGCGTGGATGATCGGCCTGCCCATCGCGCTCGGCGCCTTCGCCGCCGGCATGGTCTGCGCGCTCGCCGCCGGTTATCTGCAGGAGAACAGCCGGGTGAAGCCGGACACGGTGCTCGGCGTGGTGTTTTCCGGCATGTTCGGCCTCGGCGTGGTGATGTTCGCGGCCTCCGAGACGAGCCTCCATCTCGACCATATCCTCTTCGGAGACATTCTCGGCGTCTCCGCACGGGACATCCTGGAGACGGGCGCGGCGGCGGCTTTCGTCTCGCTGGTTCTGCTCGTGAAATGGCGGGATTTCATGCTCCACGCCTTCGACCCGGCCCATGCGCGCGCCGCGGGCCTGCCGGTGCGGGCGCTGCACTACGGGCTTCTCGCGCTCCTCGCGCTCACCATCGTCGCCGCGCTGAAGGCGGCGGGGATCATCCTCGCCATCGCGCTCCTGATCGCGCCGGGGGCGGTGGCCTTTCTCGTCACGCGCCGGTTCGGGGCGATGCTGGCGGTGGCCGTCGCGGTCGCGCTCGGCTCCTCGCTCCTCGGCGTCTGGCTCTCCTTCTTCCTCGACAGCGCGCCGGCGCCGACCATCGTGCTCCTGATGACGGCGGCCTTCATCGCGGCCTTCGCCGCGGCGAACGTGCGGGCCCGCCGGGTGTGAGCGGGGCCGAACGGAACCTCGCGCTCTATCCCTGGTACCGGTTCCTGAGGAACCTGCTCTTCTGGCAGGCGACGTGGTTCCTCTATTTCCAGCAGGAGCTTTCGGCGGCGGAGGCGATCCTCCTCTACGCGGTCTACGATGTCGCCACGACGGCGCTGGAAGTGCCCTCCGGATACATGTCGGACCGGTTCGGGCGGCGGCTGACCCTGCTCGCCGCCGCCGTCGCGGGGCTCGCGGGCGCGTTTCTTCTGGCGTTCGGGGAGGGCTTTGCGGCCTTTGCGCTCGCGCAGGTCTGCATCGGCGCGGCCGCGGCCTTCGCATCGGGGACGGATACGGCGCTCCTTTACGAATCCCTCGCGGCAACGGGGCGGCGGGAGGAGATGGAGCGGCGCGAGGTGGCGGCCTGGCGCGCCTCCTTCGCCGCCCTCGCGCTTTCGGCCGTCACGGGCGGCTTCCTCGGGCAGGTCGATCTCGCCGCGCCCTTCGTCGCCTCGCTTGGCGCCGCCTTCGCGCTCCTCCTCGTCACGGTTTTCTTCACCGAGCCGGAGAGGAGCGGTGCCGAGATCGCCGAGGGCGGCGAGCTCGCCCGGCTCCGGAGCCTCGGCGCGGCCTTTCGCAATCCGACTCTCCTCTGGCTCCTCGCGCTGGCTGCCCTGATGTATGTGTTCAGCCATCTGCCCTTCGTCTTCGGGCAGCCCTTCATCTTCGAGGCGCTCCGCGGCGCAGGGCTCGAGGCGCAAGCCCCGCTCGTCAGCGGCTTCGTCTCCGCCGCGATGATGGCGATCTCACTCTTCGTGTCGCTTTTCGCCGCCGGCCTGCGCCGCTTCGCCGGGCTGCCGGCGCTGCTCCTCTTCGCGTTCGGGATGCAGATCGGCCTCGCCGGGGCGCTGGCGCTTTCCGACTCGCTTTTCGTGATCGCGCTCCTTTGCCTGAGGATGGCGCCGGACGCGCTCTCGCAGCCCTTCATCGTGGCGCGGGTGCAGCCGCTCCTGAGCGACGGGTCGCGGGCGACCTTTCTTTCGCTGAAGAGCCTCGTCGCCCGGCTGCTTTTCGCCGGCTCGCTTGGGCTCGCCTCCCTCTTCGCCAATACGGAGGGGGCGATGCCGCATTCGGAGATCGGCGGCGTGCTGCTCTGGTTCCTCCTGCCGGGGCTGCTCGCCTTTGCCGGCCTCGCGGCCACGGCAGCCCGCGCCGGGGTCGAGCCGGGGCCTGTCGCGCGCGAGGGCGTCACATAATCTTTACATTTTCGTAACGGAATCGCGTTCAGCGACCGGTAGCGCGGCTTTCGAAGCTTCGAAGGGCCGCCATGTTCCTGCACATCGAAAGCCTGACAAAGACGTTCGGGGCCGCCACGGCGGTGGACCGAGCGGAGATCGTGGTCGAGAGGCCGCAGATGATCGGCGTGATCGGCCGCTCCGGCGCGGGAAAATCCACGCTGCTGCGGATGATCAACCGGCTGACGGACGCGACCTCGGGGCGCATTCTCGTCGAGGGGCGGGACGTGCTCGCGCTGAAGGGCGCGGAGATGCGGCGCTGGCAGGCCGATTGCGCCATGGTGTTCCAGCAGTTCAACCTCGTGCCGCGGCTCGACGTCGTCTCCAACGTCGTCTTCGGCGCGCTGAACCGGCGCTCCGCCCTCGCCACGATGTTCAACCTCTTTCCGCGCTCCGATATCGAGCGCGCGCTCGACATCCTGGAGCGGCTCGGCATCGCGGAACATGCGGCGAAGCGGGCGGAGGCGCTTTCGGGCGGGCAGCAGCAGCGCGTCGCCATCGCCCGCGCCCTGATGCAGGACCCGAAGATGGTGCTGGCGGACGAGCCCATCGCCTCGCTCGACCCGATGAACGCGCAGGCGGTGATGGAGGCGCTGCGCCGCATCCATACGGAGGACGGGCGGACTGTGCTCTGCAACCTCCACACGCTCGACACGGCGCGGCGCTATTGCGACCGGGTGATCGGGATGCGGGCGGGGAGGATCGTGTTCGACGGCCCCGCCTCCGATCTGACCACGGCTGTCGCGCGCGAAATCTATGGCGCCGGCGAGGATTTTTCCGAGGCGGCGACGTCTACGGAACTCGAGACGCTGAACATCGAAGACAAGGTCGTCGCCCGCGCGCTGAAGACGAAGGCGGCGACCCTGAACTGAGGCCGACAACCGGCCCGGCCCTCCCGGCCGGGCCGTTTTTCATGGGAGAGTGAACATGAAGACGACGAAGACCTTCATCGCCGCCGCCGTCGCGGCCTTCGCCTTCGCGGGCGCCGCTGCGGCCGACGGGATCACCGAATTCCGCATCGGCGTGCTCGGCGGCGAGAACGCGCAGGACCGGATGACCTCCAACGAGTGTTTCCGCGCCAAGACCGAGGAGCTGCTCGGCGTTCCGACCAAGCTCTTCACCCCCGCCGATTATGACGGCGTGATCCAGGGCCTGCTTGGCGGCACGATCGACATGGCCTGGCTCGGCGCCTCCGGCTACGCCAAGGCCTATCTTACGGACCCCGAGGCGGTCGAGCCGATCATGGTCAAGACCAATCTCGACAAGTCCTACGGCTATTATTCCATCGGCTTCGCCCGCAAGGACAAGGGCATCGCCTCGCTCGAGGACATGAAGGGCAAGGTCTTCGCCTTCGGCGACCCGAACTCGACCTCGGGCTACCTCATCCCCTCCATCGAAATCCCGCAGCAGACCGGCGCTTCGATGGAGAACGGAGCCTATTTCGGCGAGGTGAAGTTCACCGGCGGCCATGAGCAGACCATCGTCGCCGTCGCCAACGGCGAAGTCGACGCGGGCGTGACCTGGGCCGACGGCATGGGCGCCTGGGAGGACGGGTTCAATTCCGGCGCGCTCCGCAAGGCGGTGGACGCCGGCCTCGTCGACATGAACGACATGGTCGAG
>JAUHWJ010000288.1 GCA_030424705.1 Alphaproteobacteria bacterium
GCCTCGGCCCCCGCCCGCGCCTAGGCTTTCGCAGCGCAATATAAGACAGGCGGGCGACAGAGCCGCCGAGGGGATGCGGATGGCGATACAGACGGTCGGCGTGATCGGCGCGGGGCAGATGGGGGCTGGGATCGCCCATGTCTTCGCGCTGGCGGGCTACGAGGTGAAGCTCAACGACATCGACGGAGAGCGGGTGCGCGCGGCGATCGACCGGATCGGGGAGAATATCGGCAAGCAGGTCGTCAAAGGCCAGGTCTCCGAAGCGGAGCGCGCCGCCGCCATGGCCCGCATCGCGCCGGCCGGCGCGCTGCCGGAGATCGCCGCGACTGACCTCGTGATCGAGGCGGCGACCGAGAACGAAGCGGTGAAACGTGAGATCTTCAAGGCGCTGGTGCCGCATCTCGCGCCCGACACGATCCTGACGACCAACACCTCCTCCATCTCCATCACCCGCCTCGCCTCCGTCACCGACCGGCCGGAGCGGTTCATGGGGTTCCACTTCATGAACCCGGTGCCGCTGATGCAGCTCGTGGAGCTGATCCGCGGCATCGCGACGGACGAGGAGACCTACGAGACGCTGAAGCTGGTGGTGGACAAGCTCGGCAAGACCCATGCGAGCGCCGAGGATTTCCCGGCCTTCATCGTCAACCGCATCCTCATGCCGATGATCAACGAGGCGATCTATACGCTCTATGAGGGCGTGGGCACGGTGGAGAGCATCGACACCTCGCTGAAGCTCGGCGCCAACCATCCGATGGGGCCGCTCGCGCTCGCCGATTTCATCGGGCTCGACATCTGCCTCGCGATCATGAACGTGCTGCATGAGGGGCTGGCGGACACGAAATACCGGCCCTGTCCGCTCCTCACCAAATATGTCGAGGCGGGATGGCTCGGGCGGAAGACGCAGCGCGGCTTCTACGACTACCGGGGCGAAAGGCCGATGCCGACGCGCTGAGCGCGCCTCCGCCCTTGCGCGGCGCGGTTGAATCGTGCGGGATGGCGCAAAGCAGGATCGGAGCCAGAGCCATGATCGCAAGAGCCGCCGCCTTCGCGCTGTCCCTCCTCTTCGCCGCCGGAGCCGCAGCGGCGCCGTGGAAGCTGGACAAGGACCATGTCCACGTCACCTTCACGATCAGCAATATTGGCTTCTCCGTCACCCACGGCCAGTTCCGCGAGTTCGACGCGGAGATCGACTTCGACCCGGAAAACGTGGAGACGGCCTCCGTCTACTTCACACTCGTCGCCGACAGCCTCGACACCAATTCGAAGGCGCGGGACCGGCATGTGAAGAGCAAGGATTTCCTCGACGTCGCGAATTTCCCCACCATCGCGTTCCGCTCCACCAAGGTCCGCCTGCTCGACGAGAAGACGGCGGAGATCACCGGCGACCTGACGATGCGGGGCGTGACGAATGAGGAGGTGTTCACCGCGAAGCTGATCCGCCTCGGCCCCTCGCCCTTCAACGCCGCGGACACGATCGCGGGCTTCTCGGCCGAAGGCGTGATCGACCGGACGGAATACGGCGTCTCCTACGGCGCGCCGGCGATCGGCGTGGAGGTGCCGATCCGGATCGACATCCAGATGAATCCGGTCAAGCCCTGAACGCCTCGCGCGTTCGTGAACGGGAGACAATCTGTTATCGCGCGCCTTCATTGTGGCGTCAGAGGAAAGCCCTATTTCTCCTTTACGTTCCAAAGAGACGACAGGAGACCCGAATGCGCCTCGCCTTCGCCGCCCCGGCCGCCCTTGCCGCCGCGCTGCTTGCAGCCCCAGCCTTCGCCCAGCCCTGGGCCGTCGACAAGAGCCACGCCACCGTGTCCTTCAGCGTGGACCATCTCGGCTTCTCGCTCACCCGCGGCATCTTCCGCGAATTCGACGCCGTGATCGACTTCGATCCGGAGAACATGGAGGCGGCCTCGGTCTCCTTCACCATCGACGCCGGCAGCATCGACACGTTCTGGGAGGCGCGTGACAATCACGTCAAGGGCGCCGACTTCCTCGATGTTGAGACCTATCCGGAAATCCGTTTCGTCTCCAAGGCCGTGCGCCTCACGGGCGACGACACGGCGGAGGTGACGGGCGACGTGACGATCAAGGACGTTACGCGGGAGGAGACCTTCACCGCGACGCTCCGCCGGATCGGGCCATCGCCCTTCAACCCCGAGCTGACAATCGCCGGCTTCGTCGTCGAGGGAGAGCTGGACCGCACTGAATACGGTGTCTCCTACGGCGCGCCGGCGATCGGGACGGTGATCCCGATCCGGCTCGACCTCGAGATCAGCCCGGCCAAGTGACGATGCGGAGCGCGGCGATCCTCCTCGGCCTCGCCGCGCTCTCCGCCCCCGCGGGGGCGGAGCCGCTCCGCTGGGAGATCGACGCCGAAGCCTCGCGCATCGGCATCGTCTATCTCATCAACGGCGAGCAGAGGCGGGGCGAGATCGGCCGCTTCTCTGGCGCCGCCCGCTTCGACCCGGACGACGCGTCGAGCGCGCGGCTGACGCTAGAAATCGACATGGACAGCGTGGACGTAGGCGAGCCCTTCGGCACTTTCATCGTGAAGACGTCGGACTGGTTCGACGTCGCCGCGCACCCGACGGCGCATTATGAACTGG
Source organism: Alphaproteobacteria bacterium (assembly GCA_030424705.1). Taxonomy (GTDB): domain Bacteria; phylum Pseudomonadota; class Alphaproteobacteria; order Rhodobacterales; family Rhodobacteraceae; genus Pikeienuella. The sequence goes on from JAUHWJ010000288.1 coordinate 2,613, forward strand.
ACCGGATGGAGCCGCTGGGCGACGGGCGCTATCGCGCCGAGGGGCGGCTCACGATGCGCGGCGTCGAGCACAGCGTTTCGGGCGATCTCTCGGTCAATCTTGCGGGTGAGGCGGCGGGCGCACAGGGTGCGGCGTCCTTTCCCCGAAGCCTCTACGGAATCGGCGTCGGCTTTACTGCGCTTTTCGTCGAGGTGGGGGACGATGTGGGCGTCGAGTTCGACCTGGTCGCGACGCCGGAGGGCGAATGATGGGACTTCGCAACACGAGCGCGGGCTGGGGCCTTGCTGCGCGCCTGCTGCACTGGGCGATGGCGGGGGTTATCCTCTTCATGTTCGGTCTGGGAATCTGGATGTCCAATTTCGTGCCGGACGTGTTCGAGCAGTTCGGCCTCGTGCAGCTTCACAAGAGCTGGGGCTTCGTCGTCTTCGCTCTGGCGCTGGTGCGCGTGATCTGGCGCCTGATGAACCCCGCGCCGCCTTTGCCTGCGCATATGGGCGGGCTGGAGCGGACTTTCGCCCATGCCGGGCACCTCGCGCTCTATGTCCTGATGTTCGCGATGCCGCTCACCGGCTGGTTGATGGCCTCGGCGTCGGAGCTTCAGGAACTCTACGGCATCAGGAACATGGTCTTCGGCCTCTTCGAGATGCCGGACCCGTTCGTCCCCGGCTCGAAGCCGCTGGAAGACCTGTTCCGCGCCGCGCATTTCTGGTGCGGCGTGGCGCTCGGTCTGACAGTGCTCGGCCACGCCGCGGCCGGGCTGAAGCATCATTTCGTCAATCGAGACAACGTGTTGACGCGGATGATCACGGGGCGGTAGGGCAGCGCGGCCTCAGCCGAAAAGCCGCCCCGCGAACCGCGTCTCCGGCAGCCCCTTCGCCCCCGGCTCGGCCACAAAGAGCCCGCCGGAAAGCGGATGCGCCGCCGCCTGTTCCGGCGTGAAATGCTCCCGCGCGGTGGTGATGTAGAGCCGGTCCAGCGCCGCGCCCCCGAAGCAGCAGCAGGTGACCTGCGGCGCCGCGACCTCGATCCGCCGGCCCGCGCGCCCCTCCGGCGCAACCTCCTGCACGCATCCGCCCCAGAACCGCGCGCTCCAGAGCGCGCCCGAGGCGTCCACGCAGGCGCCGTCTGGGAAGTTGCGCTTGCCCTCGCAGGGGTGGAAATCCTCCGGCGCCCCCATCGCGCCCGTCTCCGGGTCGTAGGGATAGCGGCGGATCATCTGGGTCGGCGTGTCCGCGAAATACATCCAGCGCCCGTCCGGCGAGAAGCAGATCGAGTTGGTGACGGAAATCCCCGTCTCCAGCGTCTCCTGCACGTCCGCCGCATAGCGGATGAGGGAGGAGGTGGGCTTCAATCCGTCCTCGTCGATCCCGCCCGTGATGAACCGCCCCTGCCGGTCGCAGCGGCCGTCATTGAGGCGGCTGGTCGGATGGTCCAGCTCGAACTCGGTCAGCCGGTCGAGCCGCCCGCCTTCGATGTCCCAGCGGAAGAGGCCGCTTTCGAAGGCGGCCAGCAGGCGGTTCTCCGCGTCGAAGGCGAAGGAGCCGAGGCGCTCGGGGCAGGGGATCGTCTCCACCCCGCCGCCCGTCTCGTCGCAGGACCAGAGTGCCCTTCCGTGAATGTCCGTCCACCAGAGCCGCGCATGA
>JAUHWJ010000289.1 GCA_030424705.1 Alphaproteobacteria bacterium
CGGTTGAAGAAGCGGTCGGGGCCCTCATGGTCGAAATCCGGTATCCGCTCCGCCGCGAAGGGTTCGATCGGATGGTTGAGGAAGTCGGCGCGCATGACAGGTCCCGCTGGCGAAGCCTCCAATATGGGCGGCGGGCCGCCGCTTCGGCAAGGGTCAGAGGCCGAGAATCGCCTTGGCGAAGGGCCAAGTGATCGGCTTTCCGGCGCGTAGCGCAGCGTCGTCCAGCCGCGCGGCGGCGGCGGCGGCGGCGGCGGCCGAGCGTTCCATCCGCTGCGCGAGGCGGCGCGTCAGCGCGGAGGGCACGGCGAGGCGACGATCCTCGAAATGCTTGTCGAGCAGCGCGGCGAGCAGCGCCTCGTCCGGCGGGTCGAGCCGCACGGTCATCATCGCGGACAGGCGGGAGGCGAGATCCGGCGTCGCGATCGGCCAGGCCCCAGCCGCGGCCCGCCCTGTGACGAGGAGCGCGGCCCCCTCCGCCCGCGCGAGGTTGACGAGGTGGAAGAGCGCGGCCTCCGCCGCCCGGTCCCCGCCCAGCCGGTCCGCATCCTCGACGGCGACGGCCCCGGCGGCGACCAGCGCGGGCGCGTCCTCCGCCCGTAGCGTGGCGGCGGAAACGCGCTCCGCCCCCGCCATGTCGGCCCAGACGAGCGCGAGATGCGTCTTGCCCGAACCCTCCGGCCCTGTCAGCGCGAGGGTGCCGCCGGGCCAGCCGCGCCAGCCGTCGATCAGGCGCACCGCCGCCTCGTTCGAGGGCGAGACACGGAAATCCGCCCTGCCCCGCGCCGGCCGGTGCGGCAGCGCGAGCGCGAGCGGAAGCTGCGCGCTCACAGGTCGATGTCCTTCTCCCGCGCAGCCTCACCGACCCCGCGATAGAGACGGCCGGACTTGTACTGCTCGATGGAGAATCGGAGGAACACGCCGATCACCGCCGCCGCCGGGACCGCGATGAAGAGCCCGGTGAAGCCGAAGAGCGCGCCGAAGGCCGAAAGCGCGAACATCAGCCAGACCGGATGGAGCCCCACCGAGCCGCCGACGAGCTTCGGCGTCAGGTAGTTCCCCTCCACCGCCTGCCCGATCACGAAGACGAGCGCCACCGCGCCGATCCAGATCGGGTCCGACCAGAAATAGAAGATCGCGACGCCGATGGAGAGCGCGCCGCCGAGAATCGAGCCGATGAACGGAATGAAGGAGATGAGCCCGGCGAAGAGCCCGATCAGCAGGCCGAAGGGCAGCTGGATCGCCATCAGCGCGGCGGCGTAGAACCCGCCGAGGATGAGGCAGACGGTGAGCTGCCCGCGCACGAACCCCGCCAGCACACGATCCGACCGCCGCGCCAGCTCCCGGATCGTCTCGGCATGGGGCCGCGGCAGGAGATCGTCCACCCGCGCGACCATATGGTCCCAGTCGAGCAGGAGGTAGAAGGCGACGACGGGCGTGATGACCATCAGCGTCAGGAAATTCACGCCCGCAGCGCCGATGGAGAGGATCTGCTGGAGCGCGGCGAGCCCGAAATCCTTGATGCGGCCCTGCGCCTCCGCCAGCGCCTCGCCGACCGCCTTGCCGACAGCGCCGCCGTCATCGATCCGAGGCAGGACGTTGGTTTCGAGGAATTTGCGGAGCCCGCCCACGATCTCCGGCGCCGCCTCCGCCGCGAGCCGCACCTGGTTTATGAGGAGCGGCACGAGGATCATCAGCGCGACGACCGCGACGAGGATCACGACCGAGGTGATGATGACGGTGGACGTGACGCGGCTGAACCCCCGCCGCTCCAGCCGGTCCGCCACCGGATCGGTGAAATAGGCGATGGCCGCGGCGAGCACGAAGGGGAAGAGCACGCTGGAAAAGAGGAAGAGGAGCAGGACGAAGACCGCCAGCCCCAGCCCCCACCAGCCCGCCTGTTCCCGCAAGGTCATCCCGCGCCTCCTTGTGCAGCGCGAGAGATGCGGGTTCGAGGCGGCGGGGTCAACCGCCGCGACATCCGCGCGCGCGCGACATTTCGGGGGCGAATCCGGCCTTCCTGTGGTTAACTGGGAATCCGCGACAAAAAGAAGAGGCCGGGGCGATGAAACGCCGCATATACTTCGCCAGCAACAGGGATGTCCGTCACGCGAGCTCGAAGTCGGGCGATGTATTCGGCGACCGTTTCAATGCGGACGGGCCGCAATGCTTCCGCGTCGGGCACGCGGACGTAACCCTGAAGGGCGGGGACCCGACGGACGACGACGGCTGGAGCGTCGGCCGGACGAAGCTCTATCCCGAAACCCTCTCGGACGCCTCGCCGGCGAAGAAGAAGCTGGGCTCGGCGACGCTGTTCGAGGATCTCCGCGCGCAGCTGAAGCAGGAGGATGTCGACGTCATTGTCTATCTTCACGGCTTCGCGAACAGCTTCGAAAGCTCGGTGATCCGCGCCGCGGCGCTGCAGGACCTTTATGGCGGGGGCGCGCAGAAGGCGATCGTCGTGATGTTCTCATGGCCGTCGAACGGCCGCGTCCAGCCGGCCTGGCACTATTTTTCCGACCGGGAGGATGCGGAGGCTTCGGGCCTCGCGATGGGGCGGGCTCTGGCCCGGCTCGCCGAGTTCCTCGCCGAGATGCGCACGGCCGACCGGGATGCGATCCTCGCCGCGCGGCGGGAGGGCGCCGTGCCGAACCCCGACGACCTCGTGCAGTGCACGCGCCGCCTGCACCTCGTCGCGCATTCGATGGGCAACTGGGCGCTTCGCCATGCGATCCGGAAATTCGTCGAGCTGAGCGGCGGCCGGGCCCCGCGCATCTTCGACAATGTCTTCCTGATGGCGGCGGACGAGGACCATGACGCGCTATCCCGGCCGGAGAAGCTCGCGCCGCTGGCGCAGCTCGCGAGCCGGGTGCATGTCTATCACGCGGCGAACGACGTCGCGCTGACGATATCGGACAAGACGAAGGGCCTGCCGGACCGGCTGGGCGCGGACGGGCCCACCAATCTCGACCTGCTGGACGAGCGGATCGTCGCCATCGATTGCGGAGGGATCAGCAAGACGGCGCTGACGCACGGGCGCCACCAGTATTACCGGCTGCGCCCCGAAGTGATCGAGGATGTCCGCGCCACCCTCGCCGGCGCCACGCAGGACGGGAGGCCCGGCAGGGTCACGGTGCGGGAGGGGCGAAGCTGGCGGCTTACCGAGGCGCCGCGGCTCACCTGATCCCGGCCCGCATGAAGCTTTGCACGAAGGCGCGCTGGAAGAGCAGGAACCCGATCAGGAGCGGCGCGGAGGTGGCGAGCGCGGCGGCGGAGATCACCGCCCAGTCCACACCCTGATCCACCGAAGCGAAGACCTGGAGCCCGACCGTCACCGGCCGCGTCGTCTCCGAGCTTGTGACCACCAGCGGCCAGAGGAAGTTGTTCCAGTGGAAGCTGACCGAGACGAGGCCGTAGGCGACGTAGACCGGCTTCGCCAGCGGCACATAGACCCGGAGCAGCACCTGCATCGTCGAGGCGCCCTCAATCACCGCCGCCTCCTCCAGCGCCTTCGGCACCTGCCGAAAAGTCTGCCTGAGGAGGAAGATGCCGAAGGCCGAGGCCACATAGGGCGCGGCGACACCGGCGAGGCTGTCCACCAGCCCCAGCTTCGCGATGGTGGCGTAATTCTCCACCATCAGCACCTCGGGCGCGACCATGAGCTGCACGAGGATGAGGGAGAAGAGCACGCCCGCCCCCCGGAACTCGTAGCGCGCGAAGGCGTAGGCCGCGAGCGTGCAGAGCACGAACTGCGCCGCGAGGATGCCGGTTACGAGGATCGCCGTGTTCAGCATGTACTGCGCAAAGGGCGCCGCCGCGAAGGCCCGTTCGAAATTCACGAGCGTCAACGGCGCCGTCACGTCGAACTTCGTCAGGTATTCCGGCGGATGGATCGCCGCCCAGAAGGCGAAGAGGATCGGCGCGAGCCAGAGGAGCGCAAGCGCCCAGGCGGCGACGGCTTCCAGAAGAGGCGTGCGGCCGCTCATCGGTAATGCGTCCGCCGTTCGAGGAGGAAGAACTGCACCGCGGCGAGCGCGCCGAGGATCGCGAGGAGGATCATCGTCAGCGTCGCCGCCCCGGCCGTGTCCCAGAACTTGAAGCCGGTTTCGTAGATGTGGAAGAGGAGGAGGTTGGTCGCGTTGTTGGGCCCGCCCCCCGTCAGGATGAAGATGTGGTCGACGACGCGGAAGGCGTTGATGA
>JAUHWJ010000290.1 GCA_030424705.1 Alphaproteobacteria bacterium
GAGATCCATCGCCTGGATGCCGTTGGTCCCCTCGTAGATCATCGTCACCCGCACGTCGCGGGCGTATTGCGCCGCGCCCGTCTCCTCGATGAAGCCCATGCCGCCATGCACCTGCACGCCGATCTGCGCGACCTCGTGCCCGATATCGGTCGAGAACGCCTTGGCGATGGGCGTCAGGAACGCGCCCCGCGCGGCCCATCCCGCCCGCTCCGCCTCCGGCGCGGCGCGCGCCATGTCGAGGCTGAAGGCGCAGTCGAGGCAGATCGCGCGGGCGGCGGCGGTGAGCGCCTTCATCCGCATCAGCTTCCGGCGGATGTTCGGATGGTCGATGATCGCCCCCGTCCCCTCCACGGGCGTCCGCCCCTGCTTCCGCTCCATCGCGAAGGCGACCGCCTTCTGCGTCGCGGCCTCCGCGACGCCGAGCCCCTCGACGCCGACGCCGAGCCGGGCGTTGTTCATCATCGTGAACATCGCCGCCATGCCGCCGCCCTCCGGCCCGATCAGCCAGGCGAGGGCGCCGTCATACTGCATCACCGCGGTCGGCGAGCCGTGGAGGCCGAGCTTGTGTTCGAGGCTGACGACCTGAAGCGCGTTCCGCCGCCCCGGCCGCCCCTCTTCATCGGGGATGAATTTCGGCGCGAGGAAGAGCGAGACGCCGCGCGTCCCCGCCGGCGCGCCCGGCAGCCGGGCGAGCACGAGATGGCAGACATTCTTCGCGAAGTCGTTGTCGCCCCAGGAAATGTAGATCTTCTGCCCGGTGATCGCATAGGTCCCGTCGCCGCGCGGCTCCGCCGTCGTGCGGAGCGCGCCGACATCCGAGCCCGCCTGCGGCTCCGTCAGGTTCATCGTGCCGGTCCACTCGCCGGAGATGAGCTTCGGCAGGTAGAGCGCCTTGATCGCGTCGCTCGCATGATGCTCCAGAGCCTCGATCTGCCCCTGGCTCATCAGCGGGCAGAGCGAAAGGGAGAGGCAGGCCGAGGCCATCATCTCGTTCACCGCCGTCCCGATGGTGAGCGGCAGGCCCATGCCGCCATGCTCCGGGTTCGCCGCGATGCCGATCCAGCCGCCTTCGGCTATGGCGGCGAAGCCTTCGGCGAAGCCGGGGGAGGTCCGCACCACGCCGTTTTCGAGCCGCGCGGGGTGAAGGTCCCCCGCCCGCTGGAGCGGCGCGAGCCGCTCCTCCGCCATCCGCGCCGCCTCGCCGAGCACGGCGGCGCGCATCTCCGCAGTCGCCTCGGCGAAGAGCGGCGTCTCCGCCAGCCGGCCGGCGCGGACGACATGGGTGAGGATGTGCTCGAGTTCAGCGAGTGGCGCGCGATAGCTCATGGTGTTCCGTTCGCATGGCGGTCAGCAAGTCGGCTCCCGCCGCTCCATGGGTGGTTAGGAGCATCGCGTGGCCGTCGCAACCCGACAAGAGGGTTGTCCGAACCTAAACTTTACCATTGTGATGCATCGAGAGAAGCGCGACGTCTGTATTCCAGACGCTGCGGGAGACGAGGAGCGCTCGGTCGCTGGATGGCGAAGCTTGGGATCGGGGTCGATCGACGTCGGCCGCGGCGCCGTATCGAGAGAGTCGGGGACACGAGACGCCGCGCGCGGCTGATCGAGACCGTGACGGCGGCCTTCATCCTTGTCCTGATAGGGCTCTACGCCGTCGCCTTTCTCCACGATCCCGTTCGCGCGGCCGACGTCGCGGCAAAGGGCCTCCCGTTTTTCGTCGTGTCCGTGGTCGCCGCAATTCTGGTGCGTTTCGGATATCCCTCGTGGCTCGCAGTCAGGGCGCTGTCCATCGCCGCCTATGCGTCGATCGCGATCGTGTCGGTGGGGATGGGAGGCATCGGATATCATGCGTTGTCGCTCGTTTTCTTCATGCCCATGGTCGCGGCCGCTTTCGTCACGGAACGTGACACCGCTTTCAGCGTCGCCGGCGGCTTTCTCTGCCTCTTCGCCATCGTGCGTCTCGGGGAGGGAGTCGATCCCGTCCACCTCGCGGCGCCGACGACGCTGTTCTCCGGGCAGATCGTCTGGCTGATCGCCATGCTCGCGCTGCTCACGGCTTTCGGCGTGGCCAATCTCTTCAATCTCAGCGGCAGAAACAGGCAATATGAGCGTCTGCGGGCGGCGGCGGCGCGCGCAGAGGCTGCGACCCTCGCCAAGTCACGGTTCCTCGGGACGATCAGTCACGAATTGCGGACCCCGCTGAACGGCGTCGTCGGCCTGGCGGAAATCCTGGCGGTCAAGCTAAGGGACTGCGCGGCCGCCGAGAGGCTGGACGCCGTCAAACACTCGACGGCGCGGCTCATTCCGCTTGTGGAGAAGACGCTGGAACCGCAGGGCGGCGCGATTCCCGCAGATGTTCACTCCGTTCCTCTCGGCGCGTCGGTCGAGCGGCTCTCCGGCGTTCTGACCGGGAGAGGGCTTATCGACCTGATCGGCGGTCTGGTGACGGCCTTCTTCGCCCTCATGCTGGCCATCGCCTTCCTTCACAATCCGCAAACGATGATGCAGGCGACCCCGGCGATCCTGCCGTTCGCGGCGCTGCCCGTCGCCGCGCTCTTCCTTCGCGATGAGCGATGGACGGCGCGTCGACGCGTCTGGATGATGATCATCGGGGCGGGCGGCGGCATCGTCGTGGCGTCCGCCTTCATGGGCGGCCTCTCGTTTCATGTCGTTCCGCTTCTCTTCCTGCTTCCGGGGGTTGCATCCACTGTCGGCCGGCTGGGCGACGTAGCGGGCTCCATCGCCTTCGTCCTCTTCTGCATCCTCGCGATATTTGCATCGGGCGCCGCGTCGGACGGAAGCGTTGCGCCCGCCCCGTCGCAGATCGCGTCTCTCGATACGATCTGGCTGATTTCCGCCATCGCGATGATGGCCGCTTTCGGCGCCTTGCACATGCTCACGGTCGCCTCCCGGCGCTGGCGTCTCCGCCGCCTCCATCGGGCGCTCGAACAGGCGGAGGCGGCGGAGCGCGCGAAGGCGGCTCTTCTCGACCGCGTGTGCAGCGACCTCGAAGCGGAGAGCGAGCGATTGCAGCGCGCCGTCATCGACCTCGCGGCGATACGGCTCGATCCTGCCGCCGGGGCGACCGTCACGATCATGTCGGGCTCCGCCAGGGCCCTGGCGACGCTGGTCGCCGCCATGCGGGGCTTCGCGGAGCCGGGGCGGGCGCCTCTTTCGAATGTCCCTTTTGACGTTCGGACCCTCGCCCGCCAGGCGCTCGAAGACGCAAGGCGCCACGGGGCGACGGGGCATCTCGAGTTCGATCTCGAGATCGCTTCGGGCCTGCCTCCGTTCCGCATCGGGGATGGCGAACGCATCGCCGGCATTCTCGGAGCGCTCCTTGAGAATGCGGTGAAGTTCACGCCCAGGGGCGGCGTTCGCCTGATCGTGCGGCCGTATCGTCGCAACGGTCTCGCCTTCATCGTGGAGGATACCGGCCCCGGGGTGCCTGAGGACCGCAGAGCGGCCATATTCGAGCCGTTCACCCAGATCGACCAGTCCGAAACCCGGATGCACGGCGGTGCGGGGCTCGGTCTCGCCCTTGCGCGCGAGCAGACTCGGGTCCTTGGCGGCGAGCTTGCGTATCGCCCGCGCCGGGGCGGCGGCTCGTCCTTCCAGTTGACGCTGGACTATGTCGAGCGAAGTCACGCCATTCCTCACCCTGAAGAGGCGGAAGGGCAGTCCGTCGCCGCATGACGCCCTTCCGCCATCCATTGCGGCGCCATCGGCGCCAGACTGACCTCGGCGCACGGCGTCTCCCGCCCCGCGTCTGCGGTGATCGCGTTGGCGAAGAGCGCGGGCGCCCTGTGCTTCGGGCGGGCGTTGACGGGCGCTCGGGGTCGGCATCCTCTCTTCCTGAATCGCCGTCGCTAACTGCGCGTTAATCCGTTTCCACGAAGGATCGCAGCGTCACGTGGGCATTGCGCCTCATGCGGGAGGGGACCCTGAGCCTATGCCAGTCGGGCCGCCAAAACCGGGCCGTACGCGGGAGGGCGGCAGACTGATCGAGATCGGGGCCGTCTCGGCCTTCCTTGCGCTCGTCGTCATCTGGCTGATCGCTCTTTTGCACGATCCGGGCCGCGCGCGCGCCATCGCTCCTGCCGCATCGGTCTTCCTTCTCCTTGCTCTCGCCTCCGTGGTCGCCGCGCGGGTGCGGGCTCGGGCCGGGCTCGTCGTCTTGCTGCTGACCGC
>JAUHWJ010000291.1 GCA_030424705.1 Alphaproteobacteria bacterium
GCGCAGCCGGCGAGGAGGAGGAGCGCGGCGAGCGCGGCCCTCAAAGCCACGCCGCGACCCGCGCGCGGAGCGCCGGCAGCGCCTCCGCCTCGAACCACGGGTTCCGCTTCAGCCAGCCCGTGTTCCGCCAGGAAGGATGGGGCAGTGGGAAGGCCGCCTCCCCGAACTCCCGCCACGCCGCCACAGTCTCCGTCACCCCCCGCCGCGCGCCGAGCGCCCAGCCCTGCGCATGGAGCCCGACGAGCAGCGTCAGCCGCAGCTGAGGCATCAGCGCCAGCGCCTTCTCCCGCCAGAGTTCGGCGCAGAGCCTCGGCGGCGGCAGGTCCGCCCCCTTCGCGTCATAGCCCGGAAAGCAGAACGCCATGGGCAGGATCGCGATGCGCGACCGGTCATAGAACGTCTCCCGGTCCACCCCCATCCAGCCGCGCAGCCGGTCGCCCGACCGGTCGTCGAAGGGCAGCCCCGATTCGTGCACCCGCATCCCCGGCGCCTGCCCCGCGATCAGGATGCGCGCCGTATCGGACAGCCGGGTCACGGGCCGCGGCGCATGGCGCGTCTCCGTCGCCGCGAAACGCTGGGCGCAGGCGCGGCAACCGGCGATCTCGGCTTCGAGGGAGTGGAGGGCGCTCATCGCGGCGGAGGATGCGCGGGGGCGCCGGCCTGTCAAGCGGCGTAAGGGCAAGCCGCGCCATCGACTCTCCGGCCGCCGCCGCACTCTCCTGAATGCCGCCTCTCACCCTCGTGTCATCAAGAGCGCCCGGCCGATACGCCCCGCGTATCGGCCCGCGGCCGCCCGCCCCCAGGCGGCCGCGACTCCGCGGCCACCACGGGCGGCCGCGCGCCGATGCAGCCGTTCGGGAAGGCTTGGCGCCCCTCGCCCTTCGGCCTTCGCCTCCGGGCGACGGCCTCGGCGCCTCTCCACCGGAGAGGCGCTCATCGAGGCCGGAGGCGAGATATTCCCGCGCCCGCTCAGGAACAGGAAGCCGCCGCCCGCTCCTTCCAGTCCGGATGCCAGCGGGAGAGCGGCGGGCGGTTCTCCGCCACGTCCCCCGCCGCCCAGAGGATGCGTTTCCGGTCCATCTCCTCCGTCGTCTCGTCGTCCGGGCAGAGGATGTAGAAGTCCCCCGCAGCGAGCCCCGCCAGCATCCGGTCGACGACCTGTTCCGGCAGCCAGGCGCCCGGCCGGTGCGCCGCGTCCCCCGTCGTCGTCCAGCCCGGGATGAGGAGATGGGCGGAGACGCGCGGGCCGGGCCGGCCCCGCAGCTCATGCTCCAGCCCCTCCGTCCAGCTCTTCAGCGCGGCCTTCGCCGCGTTGTAGATCGGGTGGCCCGGGGGGTTGGTGATCCCCTGCTTGGAGCCGGTGTTGACGATCGCGCCGCCCGCCTCCGCCATGTCGGGGAGGAAAATGCGGCAGGCCTCCGCCACCGCCCAGAAATTCACCTCGAAGGCGGCGCGCCACTCCTCCGGCGCCGCGTCGAAGCCCCGCCCCGCGCGGGAGGCGGCGTTGTTCATCAGGAGCGCGGGGGCCCCGAGCGCCTGCAGGAGCGCCGCCCGCATCGCCGCCGCCCCGCCGGGGCGGGAAAGATCGACCTCGATCTTGAGCCCCCCGGCCTCCTTCGCCGCCGAGTCGAGCTTCTCCCCCGGCAGGTCCGCGAGCGCGACGCGCATGCCCTTGGAGGCGAGGGCGAGGGCGGCGGCGCGGCCGATGCCGCTCGCGGCGCCGGTGATCAGCGCCACGGCGCCGGGTTTTACGGGGTCGGTCATGGGAACCTCTCAGATCAGCAGCGAATAGGCGCCTTCATGGCGGAGGAGCCTCACCTTCGTCTCCGCCCCGCCCGGCGCGGAAAAACCGCCGAGCCCGCTCGCCCCGGTCACCCGGTGGCAGGGGATGACGACCGGGATCGGATTGGCCCCGCAGGCCTGCCCCACCGCCTGCGCCGGGGCGGAGACCAGCGCAGCAATCTCGCCATAGGTCCGGGTCTCTCCGAACGGAATCGCCCGCATCGCCGCCATGACGGCCTGATGCAGCGGCCCGCCCGCCGGCGCCAGCGGCAGGTCGAAGGCGCGGAGCCGCCCCTCGGCATAGGCGCGAAGCTGCGCCTCCGCCTCGTCCAGCAGGGGGGAAGCGTCAGCCCCCTCCCCGCCGAAGCGAAGCGAGACGATGGCGCCCCCCGCCTCGGTCAGCGTGAGGCGCCCGAACGGCGTTTCGACGGCGCGGCGGAGGGGGTCGACCATCGTTTCAGCCTATCCCGAACGGGCCCGTCGAGGAAGCGGCCGGGCGAACCCCGCCTTTTGCGCGCGCCGCGCGGGTCAGGCGGCGAAGCCGAGCTTCGCGACGTGGATCTCGAATGTCGGATGCATCTCCGCGCCGACCACGTTTTCCTTGTGATGACGATAGATCGACCGCCAGTAGGGCTGCACGATCACCCCTTCATCCTGCATGATCTTCTGCAGCTTCGCCATGACCTCGCGCCGCGCGTCAGCGTCCGCGATCGACAGCGCTTCGGCGAGCAACGCGTCGAACTCGGCGTTGGAAAAGGCGCTTTCGTTCCACGGCTCGCCCGAGCGATAGGCCAGAGCCAGAACCTGAACGCCAAGCGGCCGTTGCGCCCAGTCTGTGGTCGAAAGCGGATATTTCGCCCAGTCGTTCCAGAACGTCGCTCCGGGAAGCACGGTGCGCTTCACCTTGATGCCGGCGGAACGAAGCATCCCGGCGGCGGCGTCCGACGTGTTCTTCCGCCACGTGTCGTCGATCGAGATGAGCTCGTGTTCGAAATCCGCCATGCCCGCTTCGGCCATCAGCGCCTTGGCGCCGGCGGGATCGACGACTTGCGGCGGCAGCTCGGCGTATTCGGGATGGATCGGCGAAACGTGATGGTTCTCCGCAACCCGGCCGTTGCCGGAAAAGCCGAGTTCGAGCAACGCCTCGTTGTCGATCGCCATCGCCAGCGCCCGGCGCACACGGACGTCCGCGTAGGGCTTAATCCCGTCGATCTCGGCCTCCTGGTTCGGCCGGATGACGACGGTGTTCGCCGTCACCGCTTCCGACTTCGCCCAGCCGATATCGTCCATCAGGAGAATGAAATCGCCGATCGATTCGTAGAGCATGTCGACCTCGTCGGAATCGGCGGCGGCGATGATGCCGGCCTGCTCTGTGCCGAAGTCGATATATTCGATCCTGTCGAGATAGGCGCCCTCGCCCCACCACTTGTGACCCTCGTTCTTCACGAGAACCGCCTTGACGCCCACTTCGAATTCACCCGGCATGTAGGGCCCGGTGCCGATCGGATTGTCGAGCGGGTCGCCGTTGAAGCTCTGATGCACGATCGCGGCCGGATAGTCAGAGAAGCCGGCGATAAGCGTGATGTCGGGCTGGGGAAGCGACAGCCGCAGCGTCAGGTCGTCGACCACGGTGATCGCGCCTTCGCGCGCCATCTGGGTCGCCTCGTCCACGAGCGCGCCCATGCGCGAGGCCATCGAGTTGCCCTCGACGCTCTTGTCGCACCAGCGCTCGATGTTGAAGGCGACGTCCGCCGCGGTGAACGGGTCCCCGTTGCTCCAGGTCACGCCGGGGCGAACCTTGAGAACATACTCGGTCGCGTCCTCGTTGACCTCCCAGCCCTCCAGCAGCATCGGCTCGAAGCTTCCGTCGGTCTGATACTCCACAAGATATTCAAGATAGCCGCGCGTGAAGTTGGACATCTGCGGCCAGTCGTAGGTCCGCGGATCCTTCAGCGCCTTGACGGTGGACTCGATCCGTAGCGTGCCGCCGGCCTGCGCCGCCGCCGCCCGCGCCGGCCGCGTGAGGCCGACAAGGCCATAGGCGGCGGCCGCGCTGACGCCAAGCGTCGTGGCGCGCGAAAGAAACTCGCGGCGGGAAAGCGCGCCATCGGAATATTCGCGGGCATAGCCCCGCGCTGCGGGATGAATGGGCTTGCGAAGGGTCATCGGCATCTCGTGGATTGGGAGCGTCGCGCCTCTGCGAGGCGTCCTTGGCGCTCTTGATCAAATGCGCGCGCTGAGTGCGGTTGCTTGTCGACTGTGGAACATAGCCCAAAGCGCCGTTAACGCAAAAGGAACAGCAGGGCCGGGCCGGCCGGATCGATGAGGCGTCTGCCCCTTACGCCGCCTCCAGCCCGATGAACCCGCCCGATTGCCGCGCCCAGAACCGGGC
>JAUHWJ010000292.1 GCA_030424705.1 Alphaproteobacteria bacterium
TACATCAGCCACATGCCGATCATGTATCCGCCGAGCCCGAAGAAGGCGAAATGCCCGAGGCTGAGGATGCCGCAATAGCCCCAGACAAGGTCCATCGCCACGGCGACAAGACAGAGGCAGAGCGTCTTGCCCAGCGTCTTGACGAAGGAGGTGGAGATCACCCCGGCCCCAGCGCCCTCCGCGAGGATCGTCACGAGAATGGTGAAGAGCGCCAGCGCCGCGAGGAAGATCAGCACCGAGGGGTTGCGCGCGATGAACGACCTTTGCATCTCAATCCCCCGCCGCGCGGCCCTTCAGGGCGATGATCCCCTTCGGCCGGAACTGGATGAAGAGGATGATGAAGAGGATCATGTAGGTCTGCGCCGCCAGCGTGTTGGAGGGGTTGAACCACTCGATCCCCTTCTGGAGGAAGCCGATCAGCGTCGCCCCCGCCAGCGCGCCGAAGATGTTGCCGACCCCGCCGACGACGACCGTCATGAAGCTCTGCACGATATAGCCCTGCCCGAGCTCCGACGTGACCTGCGCGAAGAGCCCGATGGCGACGCCGGCGACCCCGGCGATGCCGGAGCCGAGGCCGAAGGTCAGCATGTTGATCCGGTCCGGGTCGATCCCCATCGAGGCGGCCATGCCGGGGTTCTGCGTCACCGCCCGGACTTCGAGGCCGAGCCGGGTGCGGTTCAGCACGAAGACGAGCAGGGCGAGGAAGACGAGCGCCATCACGAAGATCGCGATGCGGATATAGCTGATCGCCACGATGTCGTTGAAGACGAGCGCGCCATCGAGCCAGCCCGGCGCCGTGAGCGGCCGGGCCTGCGTGCCGAAGATGTTTTTCGCGAGCTGCTGCAGCGCGATGGAGATGCCGAACGTGGCGAGCAGCGTCTCCAGCGGGCGGTGATAGAGCCAGCGGATCACCAGCCGCTCCATCGCCACCCCCGCGCCGAAGGTCACCGCGAAGGCGAGCGGCAGCGCGACGAGGATCGAGATCGTGTAGTCCGGCACGAAGAGCTGGACGACATAGCCGGTATAGGCCCCCATCATGATGAACTCGCCATGCGCCATGTTGATGACGCGCATGACGCCGAAGGTGATGGCGAGGCCGATGGCGGCGAGGAAATAGATCGAGGCGAGGGAAAGCGCGTCGAGCGTCAGGTCCGCCGCCTGCATCGCCCCGACGCGGAAGGTGATCGAGGCCAGCGCCGCCTCCGCCGCTTCGGTGATTGCAGGGGAGGATTCTGCATAGCGCTCGAAGAACACATGCTCGGACAGGATCGCCCGCGCCTCCGCGTCCGTCACCGTCGGCTGCGCCCTGCCGGCCGCGGCGAGCGCGGCGTAGGCCCTCTCCCGCGCCGCATCCGAGCCGAGATCGCGGACAGGCACGCCGCCCGCGGCGCCGCCCTCGATATTCGCCTCCAGCGCCGCGCGGATATCCGCCTTCGTGACCCGCGCGGGCGCGAGCCCGGCCTCGACGAGCAGCGCCCAGGCCTCCTCCGCCGTGAGATCGTCCCCCGGCTCCAGCATCCGGGCGATGTTCGCGCCCTCCGGCGCCGAAACCGCCGCCCCGCGCTTCGTCGCCACCAGCGGGGCGAGCGCGGCCCGCGCGTCGAGCCCGGTATCGCCCTCGAAGAACCGGATCGCCTCGATCCGCGCCCTCTCGTCCCGGTCGAAGCTGATGGTGAGAGCGCGCTCGAGCCGTTCCATGTCCCGGCGCAGCGCCGGGTCCGTCTCCGCCGCCACGGCGTCGCGGAGCGGTTCGAGATGCCCCGCCTCCGGGCTGCGGGAAAGGGCGGCGAGCGCCGTGCGCCTGTCCTCCGGGTCCGGGTCGAGCAGGCGGAAGGCGACGAGCGCCGCGCCGATCAACCCGCGCACCCCGCCAGAAGGGCGAAGCTGCGTCATCTCCGCCTTCCCGGCGAAACCCGCATCCGCGCCCGTGTCGATGTCGCGAAGTCGGAACCCGTCGCCCTCCGGCGCGGTGAAGAAGAAGAGCCCGTCCGCCGCGCGCTGGTAAAGCTCCCGCGCCTGCCAGACCTCCAGAACCTCCCGCGCCTGGTCGAGCCCGCTCGCCTTCAGCGCGTCGATCGCCGGCTCGACCCCGCGGCGCGAGCCGGAGGCGACAGCCTCGCGATGCTGCTGGAGGATCGCTTGAACGCCGCCCTCCTGCGCCGCCAAAGGCGCGGGCGCGAGCCAGAGGCCCGCGCAGAACGCGAGAAGGCTGATGAGGATGCGCATGGACCTGCCCGGTTCTTCGGTTCTTGTCGTTGAAAGGCGGAGGGGCGCGGGGCCCCTCCGCCGCCAGCCCTCAGTAGTTGGACTGGATCTGCACGCAGGTCTTGGTCTCGGTGTTGTACATGCCGCAGCCGAGATCCTTCCAGTCGGAGATCAGGACGGCCGATTCCGGCAGGAAGTCGGTCCAGGCGTCGCCCGGCACCGGCTCGGTCTGGCTGATGATGTCGAACTGCCCGTCGGCCCGGATCTCGCCGATCAGCACCGGCTTGGAGAGATGGTGGTTCACCAGCATCTCCGCCTCGCCGCCCGTCAGGTTCGGGAATTTCTGCCCGTACATGGCGGAGCGGACGGCGTCCACGTCGGTCGTCCCCGCGGCGGTGACGGCGTTCACCCACATGTTGAAGCCGATGTAATGCGCCTCCATCGGGTCGTTCGTCACCCGGTTCTCGCCCGCGAAGGCCTTCCACGCCTTGATGAATTCGGCGTTGGCCGGCGTGTCGGCGGACTGGAAGTAGTTCCACGCCGCGAGATGGCCGACGAGGTTCGACGTGTCGAGGCCGGAAAGCTCCTCCTCGCCCACGGAGAAGGCGACGACCGGGATGTCGTCCGCCGAGACGCCGGCCGCGGCCAGCTCCTTGTAGAAGCCGATATTCGCGTCGCCGTTGATCGTGGAGATGACGCCGACCTTCTTCCCGTCCGCGCCGAGCGCTACCACGTCAGCCACGATCTTGGACCAGTCGGAATGGCCGAAGGGCGTGTAGTTCACGAAGATGTCGCTCTCCGCGATGCCCTTGTCCTTCAGATACTGCTCGAGGATTCGGTTCGTCGTGCGCGGATAGACATAGTCAGTCCCGAGCAGGGCGAACTTCTCGACCCCGAGCTCCTCGAGGAAGTAGTCCGTCGCCGGAATCGCTTGCTGGTTCGGCGCCGCGCCGGTGTAGAACACGTTCTTCGAGCTTTCCTCGCCCTCGTACTGCACCGGGTAGAAGAGCAGCCCGTTCAGCTCCTCGATCACCGGCAGCACCGACTTGCGGCTCACCGAGGTCCAGTTGCCGAAGATCACGTCCACATTGTGCACGGTCAGAAGCTCGCGCGCCTTCTCGGCGAAGAGCGGCCAGTCCGAGGCCGGGTCGACGACGACCGCCTCGAGCTGCTGGCCAAGGAGCCCGCCCTTGGCGTTCTGCTGCTCGATGAGCATCAGCATCGTGTCCTTGAGCGTCGTCTCGGAAATCGCCATCGTGCCGGAGAGCGAATGCAGCACGCCGACCTTTATCTGCGCCGCCGCGGGCGACGCGATCAGCGCGGCGAGCGCCGCCGTGGTGAGAAGCCGTTTCATCATTCCCTATGTCCCTGTCAGAGTCGGCGCGCTCATGGTGCGGCGCCACATTTCTGACCATTTAGACGGTTTGTGTTGCTGTCTATCGCTAAATTTGCGATATGGTGATGCAGTAATCGCATCACAGGGAGCCGGGCCTTGCGCCAGATGAAAATCCTTTCCGCCATCGCCCTCATCGCGCGCGAGGGGTCGATCCGCAAGGCGGCGGAATATCTCACGATTTCGCCGTCGGCGCTGAACCGCCAGCTCCTCTCGCTGGAGGAGGAGCTGGGGACCCAGCTTTTCGAGCGAAGCGCGAGCGGCGTGCGGCTCTCCACCGCAGGGGAGATCTATCACCGTCATTTCCTTGACCAGATCGCCGGCTTCCGCCGGGCGCGGGAGACGGTGGCGGCGATGGAGGGATTGCGAATCGGGCGCGTGCGGCTCCTCGTCTCGGCCGATCTCGCGGCGGGCTTCGCTCCGGCGGAGGTCGCCCGCTTTCGGGAGGCTCATCCGGGCGTCGCCGTCGCCGTCACCCGCGTCGCGCATGACGGGTTCGCGGCGCCGCTCGTCGCGGGGGAGGCGGACCTCGCGCTCATCGTCCAGTCGATCTTCCAGGACGGCGCGGAGAC
>JAUHWJ010000293.1 GCA_030424705.1 Alphaproteobacteria bacterium
CCGGCACGGTCTCCGCCACGAAGATCACGGCCTCCGCCCCGAAAGCCGCCGCACCCGCGGCGACGGAGAGGCCGTGATTGCCGGCGGAGGCGGTCGCGATGACCTCGCCGTCGAGCCGCCCGCCCCGTGCCTCCGCCCGCTTCGCGATGGCGTGCGCGGCGCCCAGCGCCTTGAAGCTTCCGAGCCCCATGCGCCCGCGCTCGTCCTTCAGGTGAACCGCCCCGATCCCGAGCCGGGCGGCGAGGTCGGGCCGGTCCAGAAGCGGCGTCTCCGCCGCCTTCGGGCAGCGGCGGAAAAGCGTGCGCGCCGCCGCCTGGTCGCTCTCCACGCTTCCGGGTTCGACCGGCGTATCGGCCAGCAGGCCTTTGCCGCGATACGGATTGGCGAAGATCGTCAAGGGCTTCCCTCCCTGTCGCGCGGCGCGGGCTTGCCGCGGGGGCCGCCCTTCGCTCTATCTGTCGGCCATGCGGGGACCGGGGCGCAAGAACCAATCCGATTCGCCGGCGCGGCCATGAGCGCGCCGCATCGCTTCACGCGCGGGGCCGGGGCGGGGGAGGCGCATCTGCGCCTCATGGCGAGTTCCGACCTCCACGCCCATGTCCATCCCTGGGATTACCACGCCGACCGGCCGGACGGGACGGTCGGCCTCGCCCGCCTCTCCGCCCTCGCGCGGGAGATGCGGGAGGGGGCGGCGAACGCGCTCCTGCTCGACAATGGGGATTTCCTTCAGGGCTCGCCCCTGGCCGACCATGTCGCCTTCGAGACGGGTTCGGGCAAGGGCCATCCCGTCATCGCCGCGATGAACGCCGCCGGATACGATGCTGCGGCTCTCGGGAACCACGAATTCAACTATGGGCTGGATTTCCTGAAGGACGCGCTCTCCGCCGCGGCCTTCCCCGTCCTCTGCGCGAACCTGACCGACGAAGCGGGCGCCCCGCTCTTCGCACAGACCGCCATTCTGGAGCGGCGGCTCGCGGACGGCGCGGGGGGCGAGCACGCTGTCCGCATCGGCCTCTTCGGCGTCCTCCCGCCGCAGATCATGGTCTGGGATTCGCGCCATCTCGAAGGCCGCGCCCGCGCCGGCGACATGGTGAGGGCCGCGGAGGCCGCCATCGCCGCGCTGCGGGAAGCGGGGGCCGATCTCGTCATCGGCCTCTGCCATACCGGGATCGGGCCGGAGGCGCACAGCGAGGGGATGGAGAACGCCGCCCTCCCCCTCGCCGCGCTGGAGGGGCTCGATGCCATGATCCTCGGCCACAGCCACCGCGTCCTCCCCGGCCCGGACCATGCCGGCGCGCCGGGCGTCGATGCGGCGAGGGGGCAGGTCGGCGGCAAGCCCGCCGTCGCCCCGGGCGCCTTCGGCTCCCATCTCGGGGTGATCGACCTCTTCCTTCGCAGCGAGGGCGGGCGCTGGCGCATCGCGGAGGCCGAATCCTCCGTCGCCATGCCCGAAGAGGGCGGCCCTCTCGATGAGGCGGTGCTGGAGGCGGTGCGCGCCGATCATGCCGCGACGCTCGCCTATGTCCGCCGCCCGGTCGGCCGAAGCGCGACGCCGCTCCATTCCTGGTTCGCGCTGGCGGCGGAGAGCCCGGCGGTGCGGATCGTGGCGGAGGCGCAGGCGGCCTATATGCGCCGGATGCTGGCGGGCACGGAATGGGAGGCGCTGCCGCTCCTCTCCGCCGCCTCGCCCTTCAAGGCAGGGGGGCGCGGCGGGCCGGGCTACTATACCGACGTTCCGGCCGGCGACCTCGCCATCCGCAATGTCGCCGACCTCTACCTTTATCCGAACACGGTGCGCGCGCTCCTCGTCACCGGCGCGGAGGCGAAGGACTGGCTGGAGCGCGCCGCCGGGCTCTTCAACCGCATCGCCCCCGGCGCCGAGGATGCGCCGCTGATCGATCCGGGCTTCCCCGCCTTCAACTTCGACACGCTGCTCGGCCTGACCTGGGAGTTCGACCTCTCCCGCCCCGCGCGGTTCGACGCCGAGGGGGCGCCGGCTTCCCCCGGTCCGGGCCGGGTCCGGAACCTTCTCGTCGGGGGGCGGCCCGTGGAGCCGGGCGAGCGCTTCGTGATCGTAACGAACAGCTACCGCGCCTCGGGCGGCGGCGGCTTTCCCGGAGCGTCGGAGGAGCGGGTGATCTTCGACGGGCCGGACGCGAACCGGGACATCCTCCTCGCCCATATCCGGGAGGGCGGGGCGGAGCGGCCGCCCGGCCCGCCCTCTTGGCGCCTCACCGGCCCGAAGGGCGCGACCGCGATCTTCCGGAGTGGGCCGGGCTCGGCCTTCCACGCCGCCTCCGCGCCCGGATTGCGGCTGGAGGAGGCGGGGATGGACGAGGCGGGCTTCCTCCGCTGGCGCATCCGGTTCTAGGCCGGACTTTGGGCTGGACCCGCCGCGCCGGCGCGCCATGTCCCCGCGCATGAAGACGCTCCTGATCCTCGCCCTCGCCCTCCTCTCCCCGCTTCTCGCCCGCGCCAGCGAGGAGGCCGCATGGGAGGCGCTATCCCGCCCCGGCGCGATCGCCCTCATGCGCCACGCCCTCGCGCCGGGCACGGGGGACCCGCCGAATTTCACGCTCGGGGAGTGCGCGACGCAGCGCAATCTCGACGACCGGGGGCGGGAGCAGGCTCGCCGGGTTGGCGCGGCGCTGCGCGAGCGGGGCGTCGCCTTCGACCGCGTCTTCACCTCGGAATGGTGCCGCGCGCGGGAGACGGCGGAGCTGCTCGGCCTCGGCGCGCCGGAGCCGCTGCCCGCGATCAACTCCTTCTTCGGCGAGCGCCGCCTCGGGCCGGAGCGGACGGAGACGGCGCTCGCCGCGCTTCGTGCGCTGCCGGAAGGCGCGCGCGTGATGCTCGTCTCGCATCAGGTGAACGTCACCGCGCTTTCCGGCGTCTTTCCCGGCTCGGGCGAGATTGTCGTGGGCTTCCTCGGGCCGGAAGGGTTCGAAGCGGCGGGGACGATCCTGATCGCGCCCTGAACCGGTTTCGCCGACCTCGCCCGCCATGCTAGAAGCGGGGCGGGAGGATTGCACATGAACGCCGAAAGCCAGCCCCTCATCCTGCGCGAAGACGACGGCGGCGTCGTCACGCTCACGCTCAACCGCCCCGGAGCGCGGAACGCGCTTTCCCGCCCGCTCATGGCGGCGCTGATGGAGGCGCTGGCCGAGGCGGAGGCGGACGAGGCCGCGCGCGTCGTCGTCATCGCCGGCGCAGGGCCGGGCTTCTGCGCCGGGCATGACCTCCGGGAGGTGCGGGCGAATCCGGGCCGCGCGGCCTATGAGGCGCTCTTCGCGGAATGCTCCGCGCTCATGCTCCGTATCCAGCGGCTGCGGCTCCCGGTCATCGCGCGGGTTCATGGCGTGGCGACCGCGGCGGGCTGCCAGCTCGTCGCGACCTGCGATCTCGCCGTGGCTGACCCGGGCGCCCGCTTCGCGACGCCGGGGGTGAATATCGGCCTCTTCTGCTCGACCCCGATGGTCGCCCTTTCCCGCGCCGTCGGGCGGAAGGCGGCGATGCGGATGCTGCTGACGGGGGAGATGATCGGGGCGGAGGAGGCGCTGCGCCTCGGCCTCGTCTCCCATCTCGCCGCGCCGGGTGCTTTGGAGGCGGAGACGGCGGCGCTCGCCGGCCTCATCGCCGCGAAGTCGCCGCTGACGCTGGAGATCGGCAAGCGCGCCTTCTACGAGCAGGCGGAGAAGCAGACGGAGGCAGCCTACGCCTTCGCCTCCGAGGTGATGACCCGCAACATGCTCGCCCGCGACGCGGAGGAGGGGATCGACGCCTTCCTTCAGAAGCGGGAGCCGGTCTGGGAGGGGCGGTAGGGACTCTTCGCTGTCCCGGCCCTGAGCCGGGACCCCGACGAGCAAGGGGTCCGCGGAGCGCTATTTCTGATATTTTAATAGTATCAGATACTTGACCACCCTGCTCACTGTGAGCACACACGCCCCGGCCCCGTTAAGCCCGCCTTAGGCGCGAGCGCGCAGTCTCCCCTTCTCTCAACAGGGGCGCGCGATGCCGGATGGCGGGGATTTCGGGGCGGAGGCGGGGGCGGATCGGCTGATCGGCTCCTCGCCCGCGATGCGCGCCCTTCGCCGCCGCCTCGCCCGCGTCGCCCGGTCGGAGGCGACCGTGCTCCTGACGGGGGAGAGCG
>JAUHWJ010000294.1 GCA_030424705.1 Alphaproteobacteria bacterium
ACGTCACAGCCGTAGCGGAGCGTGATTCCCTTCCGCTGCATCTCCGCCGAAACATGGGCGCGGATGTCCGCATCGAAGCCGCGGAGGATCAGCTCGCCTCGGTAGACCTGCGTGACCTCGGCGCCGAGGCCGTTCAGGATGCAGGCGAATTCGCAGGCGATGTAGCCGCCGCCGACAATCAGGATGCGTCGCGGCAGCGCGGGCAGATGGAAGATCTCGTTCGAAGTGATGGCGTGCTCCGCGCCGGGTATCTCCGGCACGAAGGGCGCGCCGCCGGTGGCGACCAGAATATGCTTCGCGCTGACGACCTTGCCGTCGGCCAGCCGCACCTCGTGCGGGCCGGCGACCGTGGCGCGGGTCTTGAGCACGGTCGCGCCCGCGGCGCCGACATTGCGCTCGTAGAGCCCTTCGAGCCGCGCGATCTCCCGATCCTTCGCAGCGATGAGCTTCGCCCAGTCGAAGCTCCGCGGCCCGACCGTCCAGCCGAAGCCTTCCGCATCCTCGAAGGCTTCGGAGAAGGCGGAGGCGTAGACCATCAGCTTCTTCGGCACGCAGCCACGGATCACGCAGGTGCCGCCGTAGCGGTATTCCTCGGCGATGGCGACCTTCGCGCCGGCCTGCGCAGCCATGCGCGCGGCGCGCACGCCGCCGGAGCCGCCGCCGATGACGAAAAGATCATAATCGAAGCCGTCCGCCATCCGCAGTCCTGTCGAGGTCATCCGGGGCGCGGCCCCGTTTCCGTCGCGGGCAACTTAGGCGCCGCCCGCCCGCGGCGCAATGCAAGTCGGGGCGGCTGCGGCCCCGGAACGTCAATCCGCCTCAGGCGGCTCCATGATCTCCGCCCGCCCGTCCTCATGCCCGATCACCGCCCCGGCGGCGAGGCCGATGAAGAGCCCCGTCTCCACCACGCCGGGGAGCGCGTTGAGCCGCGTGGCGAGGCCCGGCGCGTCTCCGATACGCCGGAGGTCGAGATCGAGGATGTGGTGGCCCTCATCCGTCACGAAGGGCGCAGCCTCACCGCCGCGGAGGCGGATCGCGCGGGCGCCCACATCCTCCCGCTCCAGCAGCTTCGCGACATGGCCCATCGTCGCCCGCCAACCGAAGCGCACGACCTCCACCGGCAGCGGGAAGGCGCCGAGCGTGGGCACGGGCTTGCCGGCGTCCGCGATCACCAGCATACGGCGGGAGGCGGCGGCGACGATCTTCTCCTGCAGGAGCGCGCCGCCCCCGCCCTTGATGAGGTTCAGCGCGGGGTCGATCTCGTCCGCCCCGTCGATCGTCAGGTCGAGCGTCCCCGCCTCCTCCAGCGTGGCGACGCGGAGGCCGAGCGAGGCGGCGAGGGTGGCGGTGCGGGTGGAGGTCGGCACGCAGAGAAGGGTCGAGGCTCGCGGGGCTTCTGCGAGGAGCCGGACGAGGAAATTCGCCGTCGATCCGGTGCCGAGGCCAAGCTTCATGCCGGCCTCGACATAATCGAGGGCGCGGCGCGCGGCGGCGAACTTGGCGCGGTCCGCCGGGGTTTCAGGAATCTCCATCCGGCATCTCCCCTGCCTCGGTTTCAGGGCGGTTCAACAGGCCGGCGAGCGCCGCGTCAAGCTGCGCGCGCGGCAGGATGACGAGCGCGCCCGGCCGGTCGAAGCGGAGCGAGACGGGGCCGGTCGTCTCGTTCGAAGAGCCAATCCTCGACCCGGCCTCGAGGGTCAGCCCGGCGCCCGCCTCCGCATGCACGCGCCGCAGGGGAAGGAGCGAGAGACGCACGCCCGCCGGCAGGTCGAGCGCGAGCGCGCGTCCGGCGGAGAGGACGACATCCTCCCGCCCGATCAGCAGGATCGGCCGCGGATCGGCGATGAGCGCGTGGAGCGCGGCGAGCTCATGGTCCACCCGCCCGCCGAGAAAGCCGACGCCGATGAAAAACGGCGCCTCCACGCGGAGCAGGCATTTCTCGAGATCGGTCGTCTCCTGCTCCTCGACGCGGACCAGCCGCGGGCCGAGGCGGGCGGCCCAGCCTTCGACATCGTCGAGCGAATCGAGATCACCGATCACCGCCTCCGGCGTCACGCCCGCCGGAAGCCCGTTCGCGCCTCCGTCGGCGCAGACGAGCGCGGGCGCGCGGCGGAGCGCCTCTTCCAGAGGGGCGCGCTCCGGCGCCGCGCCGAGCAGGGTCGCCCCGCAGGGAAAGTCGATCCGTCCCTCCATGTCCGCCCCCGTTCATGCAACCGATGCGCGAATGGCGAAAAAAATGCTCCCGCAGCAAACGAGCGGTTTTCTTTCGCGATTTATGGCTTAGACTTGTCGACAGTGTGAACGCAATCGGGCAGGTCGCGCAGTCTCCGGCGGGGGCCGGGATGCGCGGAGGACAAGTCCGGCGCGGCGGTGGGGGACTGGGAATGGCTTTCGATACGAATCAGGACAGACGCGTGAAGCTCGCCTTCGGCGAGTTCGATTGCGAGATCGTCGGCTATGACGATCCGCTCCGCGTGCTCGACAAGATCCTCGGCCTCTATGTGGCCATCGCGGAGACGAGCCCCGCGCTTGTCGCGGGCGGCGCGCCCGAAGCGGCGAAGCTTCGCGCGCGGTTCGCGGAAATCGTGGGAGAGAACGCCTCGCGGCTGGGGCTCTCCGTCTCGGCGCGGGGCGGCGGGGTGACGGTTTCCCCGGCGCCCGCTGATGAAGCGCCGCCGCTCCGGGAGCAATCGGCGACGCCCGCGCATCTCGCCGGGATGGACCCAGGCCTTCTCGCCGAATTCGCGGCGATGCGCGCCCGGCTCAAGGACCGGGACGAACCGGCGGCCGAGCCGGCGGGGCGGAAGGATGCGGCGCCTGCGCCGGCCGCCGCGACCGAGGATGCCGCCCCGCGCCCGCGGGTTCGGATCATCCGGGCCGAGCGGCCGAAGGCGGACGAGCCGGTCGTCGCCGAGACCGCCGCGAGCCCGGCGGCGGCCCCCGGACCGACGGCTTCGCCGGCGCCCGCCGTCGCGGAGACGACCGAATCCTCGCCCTCAGCAGACGCTGAAACGGACAATTTCCTGTTTGCGGAGACGCCGGATGCGGCCGCGCCGGAGCTGCCCGCGGAGCCGGCCGCCGCAGCGCAGGGGAAGGAGCAGGACGTGAGCCGGTTCGGCTTCCTGCGTCGCATCATGCCGCAAGCCCCGGCCGCGGAGAAGGCGCCCCTGGAAGCGGAAGGGCCGTTCCGCCGGCTTCGCGAAGCCTCCGAAGCCGCGCTGCCGCGCCTCGACCAGACCGCGCGGGCGGGCGAGCCTCGCCTTTCCCTCGTGCGCCCGGTTCGCGCCCCGCTTTCCGGCCCGGCGGCCTTCGCCGCCGAGGCGGGGGCGAGCGGATTGACGGAGCATGTCGAGGCTGCGGCCGCCTGGCTCGCCCTCTCGGAAAACCGGCCCCGCTTCAGCCGGCGCGACGTGATGCAGGCGCTCGCGGGGATCGAGGCCGCGGCCGGCTACAGCCTCGAGGCGCGGATGAAGGCGTTCCGCACGCTCCTGAAGACCGGGGTGCTTGTGCGGGAGGAGGACGGGCTCTACGCCCTCTCCCACGCCGCCCGGTTTGGCCATGAGGGACGGCTTCGCGCCTGAAGCCGGCCTCCGCGATCAGGCGTCGGGATCGGGCTTTCCGATCCCGCGAAAGACGAAGCGGAAGGGCAGCGCCCAGATCACGCCGAGCCCGGCGTAAATCAGCACTTCGAGCCAGAGCGGCGGCCGGTCCAGCCAGTTCATCACGGTGACGGCCGCGACGACGAAGAGCGGCAGCCAGACCAGCAGGAGGACGAGGGAGAGGCGCCGACGCGTCTTGTAGGAAAGTTTCATCGCCTCAGTCCGCGAAGGGGTCGGTGACGAGGATCGTGTCGTCCCGCTCCGGCGAGGTGGAGAGGAGCGCGACGGGGCAGCCGATCAGCTCCTCCACCCGCCGCACATACTTGATCGCCGCCGCGGGAAGATCGGCCCAGGAGCGGGCGCCCTCCGTGCTCTCGGACCAGCCCGGCATCTCCTCGTAGATCGGCTCCGCCGCCGCCTGCCGCGCCGCGGCGATGGGCAGGAAGTCCACGACCTCGCCGCCGACGCGGTAGCCGGTGCAGATCTTCAGCGTCTCGAACCCGTCCAGCACGTCCAGCTTCGTCAGCGCGACGCCGCGCACGCCGGA
>JAUHWJ010000295.1 GCA_030424705.1 Alphaproteobacteria bacterium
CGGGGCATCGGAAATAGAGCCAGACGGAATGCATCGCCTTAAGCGCGACCAGCGCCATGACGATCCATGCCCGCCAGTCATGCTTCAGCATCGCGACGCCGCCGAAGATCATCTCCATCGCTTCGTCCCTCCTTCTCGCCCTCAGGCGCCGTCCCGCGCCGCGAGGGCGCGGAACATCGCGAGGCTGTCTTCGAAGGCGCCCGGCGCGCGGAAATTAAGGTCCGCGCCCGTCACGGCGACCACCAGCCCCGCCGGCTCGTTCACATAGATATATTGTCCGTAGACGCCTTGCGCCATGTATTCGCGCGGGGCGGCGTCCGCCGGCATCCACCATTGATAGCCGTATTGCTCATCGCCCGGCGCGGTGTTGGCGGAGGGCGTCGTGCTTTCGATGACCCAGGCTTCGGGGAGGATGCGCCGCTCCCCGAGCCGCCCGTGATTGCGGAAAAGCTCGCCGAGCCCAGCATAGTCTCGCAATGTCAGGTTCAGCCCGCCGAGCACGAAAGCGACGCCGTAACCGTCCGTGATGTAATGCGGCGCGCCGTATGCCCCCATCGGGCCGAGAATATGCTCCGCCATCAGGTCCGCGACGCTACGCCCCGTCGCCCCGCGCGCGACCATGCCGAGCACATGCGTGTCGATGGAGACATAGCGCCAGGCGGCGCCCGGCTCCGCGTCCCGCTCATCGAGCGCGGCGGCGAAATCGTCCATCGAGCCGCCGAGGGCGAGGACGCGGCCCATCCGGTTTATGTCGCTCCAGAAGTCGAGATAATCCTCGTCGAAGACGACGCCGGAGGACATCCGGAGGACGTTGCGGACCGTAGCGCCGTCATAGGCGCCGCCAGCGAGCGCGGGTGCGTAGCGCGTGACGGGGTCGTCGAGGCTTTCGATCTCGCCCCGCTCAAACAGGACGCCGATCAGCGCGGAGAGGTAGGATTTCGCCAGCGACCAGGAGATGCGGGCGTCCTCCCGCCCCGTGCCCATCCGGTAGGCCTCCAGCGCGACCGCGCCGTCCCTCAGCACGATGATCCCGGTGACGGCGCGGCGCTCCAGCCACGCTTCCCAGCCGGGGGGCGGGGCGAGCGGCGCGCCTTCGGGGAAGGGCGCGGGCGGGCCGGAGACGGGGATGGGGCGGGATTCGAAGATCTCCCCCATCCGGCCGAAATTCGAGACGATCCGGTCCGGCTCGAACAGGGTAAGCACGGCGTGGAGGCGGGTCAGCGCCTCCCGTTGCCATAGCCCGGCGGCGCCGAGCGCCATCAGGATGGCGAGGCCCGCAAGCGCGAGGCGGCGTGGCCGCATGTCAGGCCGTCGAGGCTGCGCCGGCCAGCTCGTCCAGCACCCGCTCCCAGAGGTCGGGCGGCTGCGCGCCGGTGAGGACATGCTTGCCCGCGAGGATGAAGGTCGGCACGCCGTTGACGCCGATCTTCCGCGCCGTCGCCTCCTCGTTCGCCACGAGGTCGCGGTCCGCATCCGTCTCCAGCAGGTCGGAAACGATGGCGCGGTCCATCCCCGCATTCTCCGCCACGTCGAGGAGGAGGTCACGGTCCCCGATATTCTCGCCCTTCGTGAAATAGCGAAGGAAGAGATCCTCCACCACGCGGGTCTGCACGCCGGCGGAGCGGGCCCAGCGGATGAGGCGGTGCGCGTCGAAGGTGTTCGGCGTCGTCTCGATCAGGTCGAAGCGGACGTCGAGCCCCGCCTCTCGGGCATGATCCTCGATCTGCTTGTAGAACTTCTCCGCGCGCTCGGTTCCGAACTTCGCGGCGAGATAGGCGCGCCGGTTCATGCCGCCCTTCGGCATGTCGGGGTTGAGCTGGAACGGCCGCCAGGAGAGGTCGAACGGGTTACGCCCCTTCGCGCGCGTCGCCGCGTCGAGATTGGCCTTGCCGATATAGCACCAGGGGCAGATCGGATCGGATATGACGTCTAGCTGGATCATCGGAGCAATATGGCCTCATCCGACAGGTTTGTAACCATGCGCCGCGATCAGATCCCGCCGCCGCAGCTTCCCGTTCGGGTTGCGCGGAAGGTCGGGGAGGATGCGGACGATCTTCGGGCGCTTGTAGTCCGCGAGCCGCCCAGCTGCATGGGCTTCGAGCGCCTCCGTCTCCGTCGCGCCCTCCACGGTCAGGAAGGCGGCGATGACGGAAAGATCGGCGCGGACGGGAAGCTCCACCGCCGCGGCGCCGGTGACGGCGGGGTGGGAGAGGAAGGCGGCCTCCACCTCCTCCGGCGCGACGCGGTAGCCGAGGGCGTTCATCTGGTCGTCGGCCCGGCCCTGGAAGGCGATGTAGCCGTCCCCGTCCATCACCGCGACATCGCCGGTGAGGAACCATTCGCCTCGCATCGCGGCCTCTGTCTCCGCCTCCCGGCCCCAATAGCCGAGCGTGAGGCCGGGGTCGGAGCGGTGGACGGCGATGATTCCGGGCTCCCCGAGCGGGACGGGCTCTTCTCCGCCTTCGACGGGGAGGAGCGCGACGCGCCGGCCCTCCTGCGGACGCCCGGCCTTGCCGGGGCGGGGCGGATGGTCGGGCGAGGAGGAGATGTAGGTGGAGACTTCCGTCATCCCCAGCGCCTCGTAGATCGGCTTCCCCGCCCGCGCCTCCCATTCCGCGCGGAGCGGCGCGGCCATCGTCTCCCCGGCGGAAAGGGCGTGGCGGAGGCCGGCGAAGCCTTCGAGGCTCGCCCCCGACTTCAGAAGTTGCCGGTAAACCCCCGGCGCGGCGGCGAAGATCGTCGCGCCATGTTCGGCCGCGAGGGCGGGCCAGATCCCGGGGTCGCGCGGGCCGGCGTAGATCAGCGTCGCGGCGCCCATGGCCCAGGGGTCCATCAGACCGGCGCCGAGCGTGTAGGTCCAGTTGAAGGCGCCGGCATGGAGCATCACGTCCTCCGGGCTCATCCCGTACCAGCCTCGCCACATCATCCGCCGCGCCCAGGCGGCGCGATGGGCGTGGGCGACGCCCTTGGGCCGGCCGGATGAGCCGGAGGTGTAGACGATATAGGCGAGATCGTCCGCGCCCGTGTCCGCGAAGCCCGCCTCAGGCCCGTCGACCTCCTCCGGCGGAACGGCGCCGGGCAGGGGGTCGGAGGAGACGATCAGGCGCGCGCTCACATCGGCCCGGATATGCTCAAGCTCCAGCCCGGTGAGCATCGTCGAGGTCGGGACGGGGACGGCGCCCAGTCCGGCGGCGGCGAGGAAGAGGATCGGAAAATCGGTCGTGTGGCCGATCCGCAGCATCACCCTTTCCCCCGGCCCGACGCCACGGGCGAGGAGGCCGCCAGCGGCGCGGGCGACGCGGCGGCGGAGCTCGCCATAGGTCAGCCGCTCCGGCGCGGCGTCCCCCGCGCTGCGCGCGACCGTCAGCGCGACCTTCCCCTCCGGCCCGGCGCCGAGCGCATGGGCGGCGAGGTTGAAGCGGGCGGGGCAGGGCGGCGGCGGGCCGAAATCGCAGACGCTGAGGCGGAGAGGCATCGAAAGGCTCGCATGGGCGCCCGGAGCGGGCTATTCATGGGCCCGGAGGATGGACCGATGAGCGACGGCGAGCAATCCCGCGAGGCGAGAGACCTCCTGCGCATCGCGGCGCATGAGGGGGAGGGGCCGCGCGTCGCCCCGCTCAGACTCGGGGAGCGGGTGCGCGCCATCCGCCGCGCCCGCAACTGGACGCTGGAGGAGGCCGCGGGCCGCGCCGGGCTCGCCCGCTCCACGCTCTCGAAGATCGAGAACGAGCAGATGTCCCCCACTTTCGACGCGGTGCAGAAGCTCGCCCGCGGGCTCGACATCGACGTGCCGCAGCTCTTCCAGCCCGCGCCGCTCGACCGCGTCTCGGGCCGGAGGGCGGTGACGCGCGCCGGGGCGGGGCGGCCGCACCCGACCGCGACCTATGAGCACGAGCTCCTCGCGCCCGAGCTCTCGCGGAAGCGGATGCTGCCGTACAAGGCGGTGATTCACGCCCGCGATTTCAGCGAGTTCGACGACTGGGTGCGGCATGAGGGGGAGGAGTTCCTCCTCGTCCTCTCGGGCTCCGTCCGGCTCTACACCGAGTTCTACGAGCCGGCGGATCTGGGCGCGGGGGACAGCGCCTATTATGACGGGGCGATGGGTCATTGCGTGATCTCGACAGGGCCGGAGGACG
>JAUHWJ010000296.1 GCA_030424705.1 Alphaproteobacteria bacterium
GATCCTGAGGCCGGGCGGAACCGCGCCGAAACCGGCGGCGGGCCGGTCCTTCGAGAAGGCGTCCGCCGGGTCATGCGCCGCCGCGACCTCGAACGCCGCCCAGGCGTCCGCGACCGTCAGCGCGAAGATCGAGATCGTGTCGAGCGTCCGGCAGGCCGGAACCGTCCCCGTCGCGGAAAGCGCGCCGAGCGAGGGCTTCAGCCCGACGATGTTGTTGAGCCCCGCCGGCACCCGGCCCGAGCCCGCCGTGTCCGACCCGAGCGAAAAGGTCGCGATTCCCCGTGCGACGGCCACCGCGGAACCGGAAGAAGAGCCGCCCGGCGGCAGATCGGCATGGAGCGCGTTCCGCGGCGCCGGGTAAGGCGTGCGGAGGCCGACGAGCCCGGTCGCGAACTGATCCAGATTCGCCTTGCCGAGCGGGATCGCCCCCGCCGCCCGCAGGCGCGCGACGACGAAGGCGTCCCGTTCCGGCGTGTAGGCGAAATCCGGGCACGCCGCGGTCGTGGGCCTCCCGGCCACGTCGATATTGTCCTTCACCGCGAAGGGCAGGCCCCAGAGCGGAAAGCGCTCCGGGTCGAAGGGCGGCAGAGCGCGCGCCTCGGCCTCCGCCTCCGCCAGCGGCGTGAGGTCGATGAAAACGCCCGGGTCCGCCGTCTCCTCCAGCCTCCGATGCGCCTCCCGCATGACGGCGGCCGGGTCGCCCCCCGCCCGGTAGAAGGCGAACAGGCTCTCCCGGTCGAAACTCACGTCGCGCATGTCCTCGTCTCCGTTTCTTCTTGTTCATTCCGCCGCGCGCGCGGGCGCGGCGATTTCCGGCGGCAGCGGCGCGGCGTCGATCAGCGCGCGGGTGTAGGGATGGGAGGGCCGCTCCATCACCGCCTCCGCCGCGCCCTCCTCCACGATCTCCCCGTCCTTCATCACGATCACCCGATCGCAGAGCAGCCGGACCACATGCAGGTCATGGCTGACGAAGAGGTATGACATGCCGAACCGCGCCCGCAAATCCGCGAGGAGGTTGAGCACCACCGCCTGGATCGAGACGTCGAGCGCCGCCGTCGGCTCGTCGAGGATCAGGAGCCGCGGCCCCGTCGC
Source organism: Alphaproteobacteria bacterium (assembly GCA_030424705.1). Classification (GTDB taxonomy): domain Bacteria; phylum Pseudomonadota; class Alphaproteobacteria; order Rhodobacterales; family Rhodobacteraceae; genus Pikeienuella. The sequence continues at coordinate 1,093 of JAUHWJ010000296.1, forward strand.
CAGCGCGCGAGCGATGCCGACGCGCGCCTTCTGCCCGCCCGAAAGCTGGTGCGGGAACCGGTCCAGCAGCGATGCCGGGAGCCCGACCTCCGCCGCCAGCGCCTCCACCTTCTCCGCCCGCTCCCGCCGGCCGAGCGGGGTGAGCTGCAATAGCGGGTCCATGATCGCGCGGCGCGCGGTGAAGCGGGGGTTGAGGCTCTCGCCCGCATCCTGGAACACCATCTGGATCGCGCCGCGGAGCTGGTCGCGCGCGAAGCCGGCGGCGGGGCTCTCCGCCAGGTCCCGCCCATCGAAGAGGATGCGCCCCGCCGTCGGGTCGAGGAGCCGCATGATCATCGAAGAGGTTGTGGACTTGCCGCAGCCCGATTCCCCGACAAGGCCGAGGCTCTCCCCTTCCCGGAGCGCGAAGCTCACGCCCTTCACCGCGCGAACGCCGCCGGAGAAGGTCTTCTCCAATCCTTCCACCCGGAGGATCGGGGCGCCGAGCGCCGGCCGCGCCGGCTCGGGCGCCGGCTCCGGCAGAAGGTCGCGGAGCCCGATGCCGGGCCGCGCCGTCGCCTTCATCAGCTTCGCCGTATAGGCGTGGCCGGGGCGGGCGAAGACGGCGCCGGCCTCCGCCGTCTCCACCACCTCGCCGTCCTTCATCACCGCCACCCGGTCGCAATAGGCGGCGGCGAGGCCCAGATCGTGCGTGATGAGGATCGCGCTCATCCCCCGCTTCCGCACGAGATCCGCCACGAGGTCCATCACCGCCTTCTGCGTCGTCACGTCGAGCCCGGTCGTCGGCTCGTCCGCAATCAGAAGCCGCGGGTCGCAGGCGAGGGCGAGCGCGATGACGACGCGCTGGCACATCCCCCCCGAAAGCTCGAACGGATAGGCGTGGTAGCGCGCTTCAGGGTTCCGTATTTCCACCGCCGCCAGCGCGGCCACGGCCTTCGCCTTCGCATCCTGCCGCGTGGCGCGGCCGTGGCGGACCAGCACGTCCTCGATCTGCCGGCCGACCTTGCGGATCGGGTTGAGCGCGGCCCGGGGGTTCTGGAAGATCATGCCGATCTCCCGCCCCCGGAGCCCCGCCATTTCCCGGTCCGACGCCGCGCGGAGATCGACGCCGCCATAGCGGAGCCGGCCCTCTGCGATCCGCCCGCCCCGGTCGAGAATCCGCATGAGCGCATAGGAGGTGACGGACTTGCCCGAACCCGATTCCCCGACGACGCCCAGCACCTCCCCCCGCTTCAGCGAAAAGGAGACGCCGCGCACCGCCTTCACGAGCCCGCGGCGCGTGGCGAACTCGACATGAAGATCGTCGATCTCCAGAAACTCGCTCATGTCCGCCGCCTCGGGTCCACCATGTCGCGGAGCCCGTCCCCGAGCAGGTTGAAGGTGAAGACGGCGAGCATCAGCGCGAGGCCGGGGAAGATCGCCAGCCACCATTCGCCCGAGACGATGAAGTTCGCCCCCTCCGCCACCATGATCCCCCATTCCGGCGTCGGCGGCCTGACGCCGAGCCCGATGAAGGAGAGCCCGGCCGCGTTCAGGATCGCCCAGCCCATGTTGAGCGAGAGCTGCACCATCATCGGCGGCAGCGCGTTCGGGAAGATGTGGAAGGCGAGCACCCGGAAATCGGAATTCCCCGCCAGCCGCGCCGCCTGCGCGAAGCCCGCCTCCCGCCGGATCGAGACCTCGGCGCGGGCTACGCGGGCGTAGAAGGGCAGGTTGATGATCGCGGTGGCGTAGATGATGTTCTCGATCGTGTTGCCGAGCGCCGCGACGATCCCCATCGCCAGCACGAAGAGCGGGAAGGCCATGATCGTGTCGATCAGCCGCCCCGTCACCGCATCCGTCCACCCGCCCCAATATCCCGCCGCCGCCCCCATCGCCGCCCCGATGCAGAAGGAGAGCGCAACGGCGGAGACGGAGATCATCAGGTCGAGCCGGGTCGCCACCAGAACCCGGCTGAACACGTCCCGCCCCAGATTGTCCGTCCCGAACCAGTGCGCCGCGCTCGGCGGCTGGAGCGCGCGGGCGGCGTTCGTCTCCAGCGGATCCCAAGGCGCGAGCGTCGGGCCGAAGAGCGCGGCGAGGATGAGGAGCAGGAACATCGCGAAGGCGAAGCCCGTCACCGGATTGTCCCGCATCACATAGACGGCATGGGAGAGGAAGGCGCGGGAGCCGGCCATCACGCGCTCCTCGTTCTGGGGTCGATCAGCGTGTAGATCACGTCAATCAGCAGATTGAGGAGGACGAAGAGCACCGCCATCGCCAGCACGAAGCCCTGCACCGCCGCATAATCGGAGACGACCAGCGCCTCCACCGCATAGGAGCCGATGCCGGGCCAGGCGAAGACCTTCTCCACCAGCACGTTCGCGCCGAGCGTGAAGCTGAAAACCATGCCAAGCGTCGTCACCACGGGCAGCATGGCGTTGGAGAAGGCGACGCCGAAGAGCACCTTGCCCGGCGTCAGCCCCGCCGCGCGCGCCGTCCGTACATAGTCCGAGGAAAGCGCCTCCAGCATCGCCGCCCGCGCCATGCGGGCGAGGGGCGCGAGCGTGAAGAGCGCGAGCGTGATCGCGGGGAGCGCAAGCTGCGCCAGCGCGCCTTGCATTGTCTCCCAGTCCCCGGCGAGGGCCGAGTCGATCACATAGAAGCCCGTCACCGGCTCCGGCGGCAGATAGAGGAAATCGAGCCGCCCGAGCGGCGAGGGCGCCCAGCCGAGATGGTAGTAGAAGACATAGACGAGCGCGATCCCGGTGAAGAAGGTCGGGAGCGAGACCCCCGCCGTCACCAACGCCCGGCAGGCATGATCCACCCATGTCCCCTGCCGCGCGGCGGCGGCGATGCCGAGCGGCACGGCGATCAGCGTAGAGAGCGTCAGCGCCGTCAGCGTCAGCTCCAGCGAAGCCGGGAGCCGCCGCGCCAGCTCCTCCGCCACCGGTTGCCCGGTGGAGATGGAGCGCCCGAGATCAAGGCGCATGAGGTCCCCGAGATAGACGAGGAACTGCTCCGGCAGGCTCTTGTCCAGCCCCAGCGCGGCGCGGATCTGG
>JAUHWJ010000297.1 GCA_030424705.1 Alphaproteobacteria bacterium
GGTTGCCGCCGGCGGCCTGGACCATGCTGCGGGAGACATGGGACCTGCTGGCGCATTGGGCCGGGGCGCTGATCTTCCTCCTCGCGGCGATTCTCATCCCGCGGCTTCTGGGCGGGCTGACCTGGGGCGATGTCGGGCTCATCCTCGTCGTCGTCGCGGCTGCTGTCGTGGCGCGGGCGGCGGTCCTGTTCGGTCTCCTGCCGATGCTGACGGTCGCGCGTCTTTCGCCGCCGGTGAGCCTTCCGTATCGCGCCGCGATCCTCTGGGGCGGGCTTCGCGGCGCGGTGACGCTCGCGCTCGCGCTGGCGGTGACGGAGAACCTCGCCGCGCCGCCGGAGGTGCGGCGGCTTACGGGCGTGCTCGCCACCGGCTTCACGCTCTTCACGCTGATCGTGCAGGGCGGAACCCTCCGCTGGGTGATCGCCCGGCTGGGCCTTGACCGGCTCTCCCCGCTCGACGCGGCGCTGGCCAACCAGGTTGTCGCCGTCGCGCTCCAGGAAGTGCGCGAGGACATGGCGCGGACGACGGAGGATTATGGCCTCTCGCGGGAGATCGTGCGCTCCGAGGCCAAGACCTTCGGCGAGCGGCTTGAGGGCGCCGTCCGTTCGGCCGAGGACGGCGCGGAGATTCTCGACCGGGACCGGGTGACGCTCGGCCTGATCGCGATGGCCGGGGCGGAGCGGGAGCTCATCCTTGAACGCTTCCGCGAGCGCGCGATCTCCTCCCGCCTCTCCGACCGCATCCTGACGGATGCGGACCGGCTGATCGAGCAGGCGCGGGCCGCCGGGCGCTTCGGCTACCGGCGCGCGGCGCGGCGGAGCCTCGAATACGGGCCGCTCTTCCGGCTGACCGTGTTCCTGCGAAACCGGCTTCGCCTCTCCTACCCCATCGCCATCGCCCTGGCGGACCGGTTCGAGACGCTGCTGATCCAGCGACTGATCCTCCGCGATCTCGACCGGTTCGTCGACCAGCGCATCCGGCGCATTCACGGGCGGCGGGTGGCCGACATCCTGCGGGAGCTGGCCGAGAGCCGGGCCGAGGAGGTGGAGCGGGCGCTCGAAGGGTTGCGGCTCCAGTATCCGGGCTATGCCGAGGAGCTCGAGCGGCGCTTCATCCGGCGCACGGCGCTCCGGCTCGAGGAGCGGGAATACGAGGCGCTGCGGGAGGACGGGCTGATCGGCGCGGAGCTGCATGGCTCGCTCGTCCGCGATGTGGAGACGGCGCGCGCGCGGCTCGACGCGCGGCCCCCGCTCGACGTGGCGATCCGGCAGGGAGAACTGATCCGCCAGTTTCCGTTCTTCAGCGAGCTGGAGGGGGATGCGCTCCGCAACCTCAACCGCGCGCTGAAGACGCGTTTCGTCCAGCCGGGGGAGATCCTGATGCGGCGGGATTCGCCGGCGCGGAGCGTGTTCTTCATCGCCTCGGGCGCAGTGGAGGTGGAGACGGCGGGGCAGGTGCACCGGCTGGGGCGGGGCGAGATGTTCGGGCAGATCGCCGTCCTCTCCCGCCGCGCGCGGCGCTCGGAGGCGCGGGCGATCACCCACACCACGCTGCGCGTGCTCGACGAGGCGCGGTTCCGCCGCCTTTTGCGACGCAGCGCCGCTTTCCGTGAGGCGGTGGAGGCCGCGGCGGCGAAACGGGGCATGACGCTCGACCTCTCCGAAGAGGAAGCGGCCCCTTGACCGGGCGCGCGCAACATTGTTGCCTCGCCAAAACGCCGCGGCGGGAGGGCCAGTTATGCGGATCGGATTCTACCCGGGGACGTTCGACCCGGTGACCCGCGGGCATGGCGACATCATCCGCCGCGCGCTCAGGCTGGTGGATCGGCTCGTCATCGGCGTCGCCATCAACCGGGACAAGGGCCCGCTCTTCACGCTGGAGGAGCGCGTAGACCTCCTGCGGGCCGATATCGGCGCGATATGCGGCGAGGACGCCAGCCGGGTGGACGTGGAGCCGTTCGAGGACCTGCTGATGCACCGGGCGCAGATGGTCGGCGCCTCCGTCATCATCCGCGGGCTGCGGGCCGTGGCGGATTTCGAATACGAATACCAGATGGTCGGCATGAACCGCGCGCTGAACGACGAGATCGAGACGGTGTTCCTGATGGCGGAGGCGGAGCACCAGGCCATCGCCTCCCGCCTCGTGAAGGAGATCGCGCGGCTTGGCGGCGACGTGTCGCGCTTCGTCACGCCGCGCGTCAACGAGGCGCTGAAGGGCAAATACGGCGGTTGACCGCATCGTTCGGCGCGCATAGGTCACCTGCGTCAATCATGGAGTTTCAGGATGCCGCTACGGTTTCTCTCGGTCCTCTTCGCCGCGATCCTGTCCCTCTCAGCAACGGAGGCGCTCGCCGTGGAGCCGGAAAACACCCTCATCATCGAACTGAAGACGGGCGAGGTGAAGATCGAGCTTCTCCCCGAGGTCGCGCCGAAGCATGTCGAGCGGATCAAGACGCTCGCGAAGGAAGGGGCCTATGACGGCGTCGCCTTCCACCGCGTGATCGAGGGCTTCATGGCCCAGACCGGCGACGTGGAGCATGGCAAGGGCGCGAACATGGCCCGCGCGGGCACCGGCGGCTCCAAGTATCCGGACCTTCCGGCCGAGTTCTCCAAGCTCCCGTTCGAGCGCGGCACGGTCGGCATGGCGCGGTCCCAGAACCCGAATTCCGGCAATTCGCAGTTCTTCATCATGTTCGAGGAAGGCTCCTTCCTGAACGGCCAGTACACCGTCTTTGGCCGGGTGGTCGAAGGCATGGAGCATGTGGACAACATCAAGAAGGGCTCCCGCTCCGGCAACGGCGCGATCGACGGCGAGCCCGACCGGATGATCAAGGTCTCCGTCGGCGGCTGATAAGGCCGGGACTTCACGGCGGGCGCGCTCCATGAGCGCGCCCGTTCGCGTTTCTGCGGGAGCGGTGAAATGCGCGTCGACGATTTCGATTTCGACCTGCCGGAGGAGCTGATCGCCCTTCGCCCCGCGCGGCCCCGCAGGGCGGCGCGGCTTCTTGTGGCGGATGCGGAGCGGGAGGAGATCGGGGTCTTTTCCGATCTGCCGCTGCATCTGAGGCCGGGCGACCTTCTCGTCTTCAACGACACCAAGGTGATCCCGGCCCGGCTCTCGGGCGTCCGGCGGCGCGGCGACTCGGACGTCGCGGTCGAGGCGACGCTGCTGAAGCGGCTCTCGCCCTCGCGTTGGTCGGCGCTGGCGCGGCCGGGCAAGCGGCTGAAGCCGGGCGACGCGCTCGATTTCGGCGGGCTCGGCGCGACGCTGGCGGCGAAGGGGGAGAAGGGGCTGGTGGAGATCGAATTCGCCGCCGCCGGCCCCGCGCTCGACGCGGAGATCGCCCGCGTCGGGGCGCCGCCGCTGCCGCCCTATATCGCCGCGCGCCGCGCCGCGGACGAGGCGGACAAGGCGGATTACCAGACGATGTTCGCCGCGGCGCCCGGCGCCGTCGCCGCGCCGACGGCCTCGCTTCATTTCGAGCCGGAGGTGATGGCGGCGCTGGCGGAGCGCGGGGTGCGGACGGCGCGGCTGACGCTCCATGTCGGGGCCGGGACCTTCCTGCCGGTGAAGGCGGAGGAGGTCTCCGGCCACCGGATGCACGCCGAATGGGGCGAACTGCCGCCGGAGACGGCGGCGGCGGTGATCGAGACGCGGGCCGCCGGCGGGCGCGTGATCGCGGCGGGGACGACGGCGCTCCGGCTCCTCGAATCGGCGGCGGGGGAGGGGGGCGTCGCGCCCTTCATCGGGGAGACGGACATCTTCATCACGCCGGGTTTCCGCTTCCGCGCCGTGGACGGGCTGGTAACGAATTTCCACCTGCCGCGCTCCACGCTGCTCATGCTCGTCTCCGCCTTCATGGGGCGGGAGCGGATGCTGGCGCTCTACGCCCGCGCGGTGGCGGAGCGGATGCGGTTCTATTCCTACGGCGATTCTTCGCTGCTCTGGCGCGCGCGCCGCGAAGGGGAGGGTTAATCCCGCCCGCTTATTCGGATATGCTTGGCCCTGAACCGGGAGTCGCCGCATGATCGCCGTTCTGAACAACTCCTGGGCGCTCCTGCTCGGCATGTTCCTGCTGATGATCGGGAACGGCCTTCAGGGCTCGCTCCTCGGCATCCGCGGCGCGA
>JAUHWJ010000298.1 GCA_030424705.1 Alphaproteobacteria bacterium
GTTCTTCGACTTCCTCAAGTCGGATCAGGGGCGGCCGGCGCCCGCGCAATGAAGATCGCGCCGCCGGAAAGGCGGCGCGCTCACGTTTCGGAAATGCGCTGAAACGTTTCGGTTGGATTATCGCCTACTGAAGCGTATCTCACCGCAACAAGCAGGCGCCGCCCCGCGCGGCGCGCATCGACAAGACCCGAGGAGGCTTGACGTGACTCTGCCCGAATTTTCGTTGAATCCACTGCGCGCGATGGTCCTGGCCGCCTTCGTCGGCGTCACCGCGCTCTCCGCCCCGGCGCAGGCCGCGCCGGAGAGCTTCGCCGACCTCGCCGAGCGGCTGAGCCCCGCGGTGGTCAACATCTCCACGAGCCAGACCGTCGAGGCGCCGCAGCGCGGCCCGCGGCCCCAGCTCCCCCCCGGTTCTCCGTTCGAGGATCTCTTCCGCGACTTCTTCGACGGCGAACGCAACCAGGGCCCGCGCACGACGAATTCGCTCGGCTCCGGCTTCGTGATCGCGCCGGAGGGCTTCATCGTCACGAACAATCACGTGATCGAGAACGCCGACGAGATCATGGTGAATTTCATCGACGGCTCGTCCCTCCCGGCGACGCTGGTCGGCACCGACCCGAAGACCGACATCGCCGTGCTGAAGGTGACCCCGCCGCAGCCGCTCACCTTCGTCCCGTTCGGAGACAGCGACGCCGCGCGCGTCGGCGACTGGGTGATCGCCATCGGCAACCCGTTCGGGCTCGGCGGCTCGGTCTCCGCCGGCATCATCTCGGCCCGGAACCGGGACATCAATTCCGGCCCCTATGACGACTTCATCCAGACGGACGCGGCGATCAACCGCGGCAATTCCGGCGGCCCGCTCTTCAACATGGCGGGGGAGGTGATCGGCGTGAATACCGCGATCATCTCGCCCTCCGGCGGTTCCATCGGCATCGGCTTCTCCGTCCCCTCCGCTCTGGTCAAGACCGTGGTCGCCCAGCTCCGTGAATTCGGGGCGACGCGGCGCGGCTGGCTCGGCGTGAAGATCCAGCAGGTGACGCCGGAACTGGCCGAGGGCCTTGGCCTCGAGAAGCCGTCCGGCGCGCTCGTCTCCGAAGTCACCTCGGGCGGACCGGCGGCCTCCGGCGGCGTCGAGGCGGGCGACGTCATCGTGAAGTTCGACGGCCGCGACATCAACGAGATGCGCGACCTGCCGCGCATGGTGGCGGAGACGGAGGTCGGCAAGGACGTGCGCGTCGTCGTCTGGCGCAAGGGCAAGACGCAGACGGTCAAGGTCGTGCTCGGCCTCCTCGACGAGGGGTCGGCGACGCCCGGTCCGGATGTGGACGCGCCGGAGGCCCCGGCGACGGCGGAGAGCGCGCTCGGCATGAAGATGGAGCCGCTCACGGCCAAGAACCGCAGCGACTATGACGTCGCGGCGGACGCCAAGGGCGTTCTCGTCGTCGAGGTCGAGGCGGGCAGCGCCGCGGCCGAAAAGGGCATCCGCCCCGGAGACGTGATCGTGGAAGTCGCGCAGGAGGAGGTCGCCACCCCCGCCGACGTTCGCGGCGGCGTCGCGCGGGCGAAGGAGGAGGGCCGCAAGTCGCTTCTCATCCTCGTCCGCACCGGCGAGGAGAAGCGCTTCGTCGCGCTGACCGTCAACTGATCTCCGGCGCGGCGGCGCGGGAGCGCCGCCGCGCCAGCTTCTCCGCCAGGTTCAGCCCCACGCCGGGGCGCGACCACGGGCAGACCGCGATGCAGATCGCGCAGCCCTGATGCTCGTTGAAATAGGGCAGGCAGCGGTCGAACTCGACATACCATTTCTCCACGCCCCTCACGAGCCGCTTCTCCGGCGAGAGCGCCTCCGGCGGGCAGGCGTCCTCGCAGATCCGGCAGTTGAGGCAGAACTCGTCCACCCCCGGGTCGCGCGCCGGCGTCGGCGCGAAGGGCGCGTCGGTCAGGACTGCGGCGAGCCGGAACGAGGCGCCGTATTCCGCCGAGATGATCGAGCCGTGCTTGCCGAGCTGGCCGAAGCCGCAATCGATGGCGGGCGGGATGAGGAGCAGCTCCCCGGTCATCGGCCCGGTCACGGGCCGCGCCTCCCATCCCTGCTCGCGCAGCCAGGAGGCCACCGATTTCGCCGCCGCTCCGGCGCGCCCGTATTGCCGCACGACCTCGGCGCCCGCCCGCGTCTCCGGCGCCGCGCTGATCTCGTCGAAATCGTGCGCGACGCCGATCATCAGCACCCGGCTTTCCGGCGTCGTGGCTCCCTCGGTGAGATAATCCGGCCGCATCTCCGCCACGCCCGCCATCTCGAAGTCGCCGGCGCCCGCCATGGCGAGGAAGGCCGCCGTCCATGCCTCCGGGCTCCGCTTCGCCCGCATCTCCGCAAGCGGGGAGACCGGCGCCGCGAGAATGCGCGCCCGCTCCGCCCGCGCCCGGCCGATATGCGGGTCGTCCGGGTCCCGGGTGTAGAACCAGCGCTGCAGCTTCCCGTGCGGAATGTCGTCCGGGTTCGGCGCCCAGTAGACCATCCGCGCCGGGCGCGGCTCGGTCTCCCCCAGCCCGTTGATCGCATCGCCCGAAACGGCGGGAAAAAGCGCTTCCTGTTCCGGGTCGGGCGTGAAGGGGCGGTAGGGGTTCTCGCGGGCCATGCCGCGAGCCTAGCAGGCGGCGCGCGCGCCGTCAGCCGAGCATATGGGCCAGCACCCAGATCCAGCCCGAGGCCGTGACCACGGAAACGGCGGTCGCGATGATGACGGTCGAGGCGACCTCGCCTTCCGCGCGCTGATACATCGACGAGAACATGTAAGCGTTCACCCCGGGCGCCATCGCCGCCATGATCGTCGCGGAACGGACGAAGCCCGGCTCCAGCGCGAAGACATGGTGGGAGAGCGTGAAGGCGATCGCCGGATGCACGAGCGTCGAGAGCGCGGTGATCGTCAGCGCCTCCCCCAGCGTCGAGCGGATGCGGTAGCGGCTCAGCACGCCGCCGAGCCCGAAAAGCGCGGCCGGGAGCGCGGCGCGCCCGATCATGTCCGCCGCGTCCGCCGCCGCCTCCGGCAGCGGCAGCCCGGTCACGTTGGCGAGGAGCCCGGCGGCTGACGCCATGGTGATCGGATTGCGGAACATCGCCGTGGCGGCGATCCTCGCCGTCTCCGCCCCGCTCCGCCCGTCCGCCCGCGCGATCTCCATCGCCGTGATGCCGACGAGATAGCAGAACGGCGCATGGATCGCGATCAGCGCGAAATTCGGCGCCAGCGCCGCGGTTCCATAGGCCTGCTCCGTCACCGCGAGGCCGAGGAGAACCGAATTGGAGAAGAGCGCGGCAAAGCCGAGCGCCACGGACTCTCCCGGTCGCCGCCCGAACCCCTTTCGCGCCGCGAGATAGCCGAGCGCGAAGCAGAAGAGCGCGCCCGAATAGAAGCTCACCATCAGCGCCGGGTCGAAATTCGCCCCGAGGTCGAGCCGGATCAGCGCCATGAAGAGGAGGCAGGGCACGGCGACGGATTGCGCGAACTTCATCAGCGCCCCCACCGCCGCCTCCGGAAAGAGGCCGAACCGGACAAGGGCGTAGCCCGAACCCACGACGAGGAACACGGGCAGGACGATGTTGAGAACGTCTAGCACGCGCGCCCTTTCCGGAAGACGAGAGGGCAGGGGCCGGAAACTCGCCGCTCAGAGCGGAAAGTCGATCCGCATCCCGTCATAGGCGGGCTCCACATGGTCCGGGGTCTCCGCCTTCAGCGTCTCGTAGTCGAGATCGATATGCATGTTGGTGATCACCGCGCGCGGCACAGCCGAGCGCGCGATCCATTCGAGCGTCAGCGAGAGATGCGCATGGGTCGGGTGCGGGTCATAGCGGAGCGCGTCCACCACCCAGCATTCCGCGCCTTCGAGCGCGGCCCATCCCTCCTCCGTCATCTTCACGACGTCCGGCAGATAGGCGAGCGGCCCGATGCGGAAGCCGAGCGCGTCGATGGAGCCGTGGCTCACCTCGAACGGCGCCGCCTCCACTGGCCCCCCCGCGCCCTCGATCCGCACCGGCCCGTCGAGCGGGCGGAGGTCGAGGATCGGCGGATAAGGGCTCCCCTCCGGTTGGGCGAAGGCGTAGCCGAAACGGGAGAGGAGGCTGTTCG
>JAUHWJ010000299.1 GCA_030424705.1 Alphaproteobacteria bacterium
CTTGCAAAGCGCCGACCAGGTGGTCGCCGGCATCGAGCGCGCCAAGGCGAAGACCGCCGCCTAGAGCCGGGGCTCGAAGCGCGGCGCCCAGTCGGCGGCGAGGCGGCGGAGGGCTTTCGAGAGAGCGCCCCCGTTCGGCGCGGCGATGCGGGCCGTCATGCCGGCGCCGCCGCGCAGCAAGCCCGCAGCCGCATAGCAGCCCGGCATGTCGAGCGGGCCTGGCTCCGCAGGAAGGACCCCGAACGCTGTCAGGCTGCCGAAGGCGGCGGGCGCATGGGGCAGGCGGGCGAGGCGGGGGAAGCTTTCCGGCCCGGCCTCCTGCCGCTCGGTCAGGATCGTTCCTTCCGGTCCGGTGACGACCAGCCGGGAGGTCCAGCCGAGCGGGCGGACACCCGGCGCGCGGAGACACACGCCGTCCGCCAGAATAAGGACAGCGCCAGGCCCGAGATCGGCCTCGACTGTCTGACGGAGGGCGGCGCCCTCGAAGAGCACGGCCGGGTCGGGCAGCATGGCGAGCCATGCGCCGGGCCCCAGCGAGAGCCGCCATGTCGTCTCCGCCCCGCCCGGCCCGTGAACCGCCGTCGCGCCCGCGGTCACCAGCCGCACGGCGGCGCCCGGGCCGAGGGTCAGCCGCTGCTCCCAGATGTCGCCCGGCATCAGCGCCGCGCCCGCGGCCTGCGGCACAAGGGTCAGGCAGCCCTCCGGCCCGCCGAGCGCGTAGCCCCGTGGCAGCGACCAGGGCCAGGCGACGCGGCGGCGAGCTATGCGCGTGCCGCCGCTGACGCCTCGCTCCAGCAGGAGGTCGAGTACCGGCCCTTCCGCCCGCGGCAGTGCGAGGGTCACGCGAAGAGTACTGCGGCGCAGAGATGGTCGAGCACCGCGTCCACCCCCACGCCCGACCGCGCGTCGGTCGCAAGGACGGGCCGCCCGTCCCGGGCTGCGCGCGCCGTCTCCACCATCGCCGCGGCGTCGACGCCGACATAAGGGCCGAGATCGGTCTTGTTCACGATCAGGAGGTCGCATGACAGCACGCCGGGGCCGTTCTTGCGCGGAATGTCGTCTCCCCCCGCGACGTCGATCACGAACATCCACCAGTCCACCAGATCGAGCGAGAACGTGGAGGCGAGGTTGTCCCCGCCGCTTTCGATCAGGATCAGTTCGAGCCCGGGGAACGCGGCCTCAAGCCGGTCCGCCGCGGCGATGTTCATCGTCGGATCTTCGCGGATCACGGTGTGGGGGCAGGCGCCGGCCTGCACCGCGAGGATTCGCTCAGGCGGGAGCCGCCCGCCGCGGCGGAGGCGCTCCGCGTCCTCGTCCGTCACGAGATCGTTGGTGATGACGGCGACGTCGACCCGCCCCGCCATCCGTTCCAGCAGCTGTTCGATCAGCGCGGTCTTGCCCGAGCCGACCGGGCCGCCGATCCCCACCCTCGCCGCGGTCATCGGAGGAAATGCCGGCGATTGAGCGGGACGGAGGTGACCGGCGGCGCCCAGAGCCTCTGGCCGTCCGCCCGCACGTCGAAAGTGCGCGGGTCGACCTCGATCACGGGCATGGCGGCGTTGCGGACCATGTCGGTCTTCCTGAGGGCGCGGACACTGGAGATCGGCAATATCTCCTTCGCTACGCCGAGCCGCCCGGCTACCCCGCTCTCGACCGCGAGGCGGCTTGCGAAGGTCACGCCGACGCGGTGCTTCGCCGTCCCGAGCGCGCCCCACATCGGCCGGTGCAGCATCGGCTCCGAGCCGATATGGCTGCCGTTCCCGTCCCCCATCGTGGACCAGACGATCTCCCCCGCCTTCACCACCATGGCAGGTTTCGCGCCGAAGCTCGCCGGGGGCCAGAAGGCGAGGTCGGCCATCCGCCCCGGCGCGATGGCGCCGACATGCGCGTCGATCCCGGCGGCGATCGCCGGGTTGATCGTGAGCTTTGCGAGATAGCGAAGGACGCGGGCATTGTCGTTCCGCGCGCTGTCCCCTTCCAGCGGGCCGAGCCGGTCCTTCATCACGCTGGCGAGCTGGAAGCATTTCGCCGCGTTCTCGGCGAGCCGGCCCATGCCCTGCGTGTCCGTCGCGAAGATCGAGACGGCGCCCATGTCGTGCAGGAAATCCTCCGCGGACATGGATTGCGGGCGGATGCGGCTTTCGGCGAAGGCCACGTCTTCCGGCAAGTCGAAGCTCATCATGTGCGCGAGCATCGTCATCGGCACCCCTTCCTCCAGCGCCGCGGGCGTGAAGGGGTTGGTCGGGTTGGTCGAGGAGGGGAGGACGCAGGCATGCTGGTTAACGGCGAGGATGTCCGGCGCGTGCCCGCCCCCTGCGCCCTCCGTGTGGTACATGTGGATGGTGCGGTTCGCGACCGCCGCCATCGTATCCTCGTAGAAGCCGAACTCGTTGATCGTGTCGGTGTGGATATGGACCGAGAAGTCCGCGTCGTCCGCCGCCCTGAGGCAGCCGTCGATCACGCCGGGGGAGGCGCCGAGATCCTCGTGGATCTTTACGCCGAGCGCCCCGCCCGCGACCGATTCCGCCACCGCGCCCGGATCCGAGCAGCCGCGGCCGAGGAAGCCGAAATTGATCGGATACTCGTCCGCCGCCTGGATCAGCCGGCCAAGCGTGTGCGGCCCGGCGCATGATGTGTCGAAATGCGGGCCGGGCGACATGCCGATCATCGTCGTGCAGCCCCCCGCCAGAGCGTGCCAGACCTGCTGCGGAGAGAGGAAATGCGCATGCGCCTCGATCACGCCGGCGGTGACGATGTGATGGTCGCCGTGGATCACGGTCGTGTTCGGCCCGGTGACGAGGCCGGGCGTCACCCCCTCCATCACGTCCGGATTGCCGGCCTTGCCGACGCCGACGATGCGGCCCCGGCGCACGCCGATATCGCCCTTCACGACGCCAAGCAGCGGATCGAGGATGATTGCGTTCTGCACGACCATGTCGAGCGCGCCGGCGCGGTCCGTGCCGGTGGTGCGGAAGCCCTCCCCGTCGCGCATCGTCTTGCCGGCGCCGGTCGTCAGCTCCTCGCCCGGATGGGCGTGGTCATGCTCGATCTCGACGATGAGGGAGGTGTCGGCGAGGCGGATGCGGTCTCCCGTCGTGGGGCCGTAGAAGGCGGCGTATTGCGCGCGGGAGATCTTCATTCGGACTCCTCCATATAGCCGCGCGCCCGGGCGCGGGCGAAGGCGGCCTCCCGCGCCTCCATCCCGCCCTCGGTCAGGCCGGCGAAGCCGTGCATCCGCCGGAGGCCGCCGAAGGGAACGAGCCTGACGGTCCGCGCCACGCCGGGGTCGAAGCGCTCGCCCGCGCCCGAAGGCCGGTCGAGCCGCATCCCGAAGGCGGCGCGACGGTCGAAGCTGAGCGCCTTGTTGACCTCGAAGAAATGGGCGTGGCTCCGGACCTGGATCGTCCTGTCCCCGACGTTCAGCACCTCGATCTCGACGACCTCACGCCCGGCGTTGATCTCTATCTCGCCGGGCTCGATCAGGTACTCGCCGGGGACGGGGCCTGTCTCCGCTTCCGCGCCCGGGCGGACCGGGTCGAAGACGGTGACGAGCTTGGTGCCCTCGTCCATCATGACTTCGACCGAAATGACCTTGATCATCGAGGCGACGCCCGGCTGGACCTCGTCGGCGCTCAGCACCTGTCCCCCGAAGGCCACGAGCCTCCGGCGCGCTGAGGCGGATGCCCCTCGCGCGGTAGCGTCGGGCGAGCTCGGCGGCCTGGAAGATCACCAGCCGCTCCATCTCGGTGGGTGTCAGGTGCATGGGGCCTCCTTCAGGTCACGAAGAGCCGGTCGGCGCGCGGGCGGAGCATCGCGATGTCTGACAGCGGCGCGAAGCTGGAGAGAGGTGTTCCCGGCGCGGGCGCGGCGGCGGCGCGTTCGAGCGCGGGGCGGAGCGTGCGGAGGAGGCCCTGGACCGCCACCGCGCCCACGACGTTCAGCCGGACCGCCGCCGAGGCGAGCCCCTGCGCGGCCTGATGCGCCGAGACGGAAAGCGCCTCTTCGAGCATGAGCCCGGCCGCCCGGTAGGCCGCCGCCTGGGCGAGCGGCAGGTGCGCCGCCGCCGGCAGCGGCTCCAGCCCCATCCGGCGCGCGGAGGTCAGGAGC
>JAUHWJ010000300.1 GCA_030424705.1 Alphaproteobacteria bacterium
CACCCGCTCGTCCCCCACCTGCGCGCGGATCGCCTCCACCGCCTGCTCGCGATAGGCGGCCATCGTCCAGTCCCCCGTGAAGCCCGCGAGCTTCACGAAATTGGCGTAGAGCCGCCCGCCCATCGGGGTGTGATGAACTTCGGGGTGGAACTGCACGGCGTAGAAGCGGCGCGCCGGGTCCGCCACGATGGCGAAGGGCGCGTTGGGGGAGGCGCCGAAGACCTCGAAACCCGGCGCGATCTCCGCCACATGGTCCCCGTGGCTCATCCAGACCAGTTCGCGCCCCGAGGCGAACCAGCCTTCGAGCAGGTCGAGCGCGCCCCGCCGCTCGACATAGGCGCGGCCGAATTCCGCCGTGCCCTGGCCGCGCTCCACCCGCCCGCCGAGCATCTGCATCATCGCCTGCTGGCCGTAGCAGATGCCGAGGACGGGGACGCCGAGCGCGAAGACGCGCTCCGGCGGGCGCGGGCTCCCCTCGTCGATCACCGAGGCGGGGCCGCCCGAGAGGATCACCGCCTTCGGCGCGAAGGCGTCGAGGAAGGCGTCGTCCACCCGGTTGAACGGATGGATCTCGCAATAGACGTTCAGCTCCCTCAGGCGCCGCGCGATGAGCTGCGTGACCTGGCTGCCGAAGTCGATGATGAGGAGGCGGTCATGGGCGGGCGCTGTCATGGCAGGGGAATAGGCGCAGGCCCGGATTCGCGCAAGCGGGGGTGTTTCCGGCGTATGTCCGTATTGCTGGCATGAAGCGTTTCGCGCTTCGCTTGCGCCCGGCCGATCCGCCCCGCGGATCGGCCCGCGGCCGCCCGCCCCCAGGCGGCCGCGTCTCCGCGGCCACCACGGGCGGCCGCGCGCCGATGCAGCCGTCCGGGCAAGCCCGGCGCCCCTCGCCCTGCGGCTTGCCCCTCCGGGCGAACGACCTCGGCGGGTCTCCACCGGAGATCCGCTCGTCGAGGTCGTGGCCCGCCCCCCTCACACCGAAGCCGGATCGTCCGCCCGCACCTCCCCCACATCCCGCCAGATCGAGGGTATTCCCCAATAATCCTTCCACCCGAAATGCAGGTCGTATTCCCGCCCCTTCAGCCCCGGCAGGTTCAGCGGGTCGAGCCCGTTCCACGGAACGAACGGGTTCCGCCGCAACTGCCCGTGAATCTCCACCCGCACCGTCCGCTTCGCCGAAGGCGACCGTGCGTGGAAGCCGTAGGTGTCCGCCACGACGAGCGTGTTCGCCTTCACCGCCACGCGCCGCGGCGGCGCATAGCCGAGCGCGGAAAGCTCCGCCGGCCTTATGCGGAAGGAGCCGAAGGAATGATGCGCCCGCCCCTCCGCCCGGGCGTCAAGGCTCTGGCGATGCTCCCAGTCCAGCCGCTCCGGCGTCAGCCGGTGGGAGCCGGGCGCGAACATGAAGGGCCCGTCCTCCTCCGTCACGTCATGGAGGAAGAGCCAGTATTTCGCCGTCGAATGGAACGTGTCGGCATGGAGCGCCGACTGCGGGTCCTGCGGGCCCCTCTCCGGCTCCGCGATCACGGTCTGAACATGATGGAGCGCCGCCCCCGTCCGCCCCGCGACATGGCCCGTCAGCCGGGCGAGCGCCGGGTCGAAGGCGACGGCGCTGGCATGGGGCAGGCGGGCCCGCGCGGCGGCGGAAAGCGGGATCATCCGGGTGACGGTCCGGCCCTGCCGCATCTCCCGCGCCCGGTGCTTGCCGCCGAACACTTCCTCCCGCAGCGCGTCGAAGAGAGCGGGCGGCAGGTAGTCCGGTTTGATGACGAAGCCGTCCCGCGCATAGGCCGCGCGGTCTTCCTCCGGAACCGGGATGAAGCGCCGACGGAACGCCGCCATCCGGGCGGCGGCGGCGACGCGGGCGCGGTGGAGGCCCAGCTCGTTGAGCCGGCGCGAGCCGAGCACCGGATTGGCCGCGAAGGATTTCTCGGAGGTGAACACCGCCGCCGCCCAGCCGACGGCCCGGAATGGGGTCAGGACTTTCATGGGTCCCTCCGCTTAGTTGCCGGGAAGGATAGCGCGGGCGGACGGGGGGCGCCAGCGCGGGGGGGGGCGGGTGGTCAAGCCGTTCGTCGGTTCGATTGCTGGCGGACAGCCTTCACAAGCGCCCGGCAGATCAGACACGCGGCTGATCTGCCCGCGGCCGCCGCCCCTCCGGCGGCCGCGTTTCCGCGGCCACCGCGGCGGCCACAGTCAGATCTTCGACGTTCGCGGCGGCTTGGCGCCCCTCGGGCTCCGGCTTGCGCCTCCGCCCGAACGGCCTCGGCGACCTTCCACCGGAAGGTCGCTTTTCGAGGCCGTGGGAAGAGAAGGCGAACGCGTGCGATTACCTACTGTCGCCCGTCCCCCTCAAAGCCCCCCCGCCTCCCGCAACGCCTGCTCCAGCCGCGCCGCCCGCGCCTCCTCCCCCGCGACGAGCGCAAAGACCCAGGCGTGCGTCAGATGGAACCGCCGCGCCCCCGGCTCCGCCCCCTCCGCCGCCGCCTCATGCAGCAGGGAGAGCCGCGGAGCCGCCTCCGCCCGCTGGTGGAGGCTGATCAGCTCCGAGTCGAGTTTCTCCCGCCGCACCTCAGCCGGCGAGCCGCGCCGCCGCCCAGGCGTGGAAGGCGTGCGTCGGGCTGTCCATGACGGGGGAGAAGACGCCGCCCGCGAAGCCCGCCGCCCCGCGCCCCCTCTGCATCCCCTCCGTCACGAACACGTCCTCCGCCAGAACGGACTTCCACCGCTCCGCATTGTCCGCCCGCATCGCGCGGAACCGCTCGCCCTTCGCCGCCTCTTCCGTGGCGTAATAGATCTCGATCCGTTCGATCGTCCTGTCATGGGCCAACGGCTTCAGATGCGCGGCCCAGACATGGTCGCGATGTACGGCGAAGAAGGTGTTGGGATAGAAGCAGGGATATTCCGCCGCCGTCTCCCAGCGCTGCGGCAATCCCTCGAAATTCGGGAACGGAACCGGCCCGTAATCCGGCGCATAGACGAGCGTGCCCTGCCCGGAATAGCCGCCCCGCTCCTCGAGATGGTAATGATCCTCCAGCCGCGAATAGGCGGACAGGCCCGGATGAACCCAGGGCAGGTGATAGCTCTCCGCGTTGTTCTCCAGCACAAGCTTCCAGTTCGTGTTCAGGTCGAAGGAAAACCCGCTCTCAGGCCCGCCATGGAAGATCTCCCGCCCCGCGAAGTCCCCGATCTGCGACCGCAATCCCGCCGACCACTCGGCGAAATCCGGCGCCCGGCCGTCCATGTTCACGAACACGACGTCGAGCAGCATGGCGGAGCGGATCTCCGTCAATCCCGTCGTTTCCGGGTCGATGCTCTCATGCGCGTTGATCCCCGGCCCGCCCACATGCGGCGTCGCCCGGAGCCGCCCGTCGAGGCTGTAGCACCAGGAATGATAGGGGCAGCGGATCACGCCTGCGAAATTCCGCTTCTCCTCCACGAGGATCATGCCGCGATGGCGGCATACATTCTCGAAGACGCGCACGCGCCCCTCCCGGTCCCGCACCATCAGGAGCGGGGCGCCGAGCCAGTCCACCGGCAGCGCGTCGCCCGGCTCCGGCACGTCGGCGCCGAAGCCGATGGAGGCCCAGCCGGAATGAAAGAGCCGCTCCCGCTCCAGCGCCAGCGCCTCGGGGCTGGTGTAGAGCGCGTTCGGCAGGCCGCGGGCGCGGCCCACCGGCTGCAAGACGGCGTCGAGTTCGGCGGCGAAGCGGGGCGTGGCGAACATGGGCGCTCTCCGGTCGGTCGATCCCCGCTTCTCGCCCCGCCGGCGCCATCCCGCGCGCGGAAACGCGACGGCGGGGCGGCGGGAATCGACCGGGATCAGCGGCGGCCGGCCCCCCGCGCCCCTTCCGTCGCGCCGTGGGGCCGCCCGCCCGGCCGCCGCGAGCCGGATCGGCCGGGCGCTTGCGGCGACTCAGTGCGCGCATCCGGGTCGCGGGCAAGGAGCATCCACTCCGCCTCGCCGCGCCCCGGTCGTTAACCCTTCCGGATCACGGTTAACCTGATCTCAATCATGCGTCCCCTGTTCGTTCCCCTAGGGATGGTGTTAACACGATCGTCAAGCGCAATTTGTAGCGAGTCTGTCGAAAAAACTCGTTGAC
>JAUHWJ010000301.1 GCA_030424705.1 Alphaproteobacteria bacterium
ACCAGCCGCGGGCCACCGAATTCGTCCCCCAGATGGTCGCGATGATCGAGACCCTCGTGGCGAAGGGCCACGCCTACGAGGCGCAGGGCCATGTCCTCTTCGAGGTCGCCAAATACCCCGAATACGGAAAGCTCTCCGGCCGCTCGACCTACGACATGATCGCCGGCGCCCGCGTCGAGGTCGCGCCCTTCAAGCGGGACCCGATGGATTTCGTCCTCTGGAAGCCCTCCGCTATCGACCAGCCCGGCTGGGAAAGCCCGTGGGGCAGGGGCCGCCCCGGCTGGCATATCGAATGCTCCGCCATGGCCGGGGAACTCCTCGGCGAGACCTTCGACATCCACGGCGGCGGGGCGGACCTGATGTTCCCCCACCACGAGAACGAAATCGCCCAAAGCCGTTGCGCCTGCCCGGAGGGCGGCTTCGCCCGGCTATGGATGCACAACGGCATGATCAACGTGGACGGGCGGAAAATGTCCAAATCCCTGGGCAACTTCCTGACCGTTGAGGACCTGCGGGATCAGGCGCCGGGCGAGGTGCTGCGCCTCGCGCTCCTCTCCACGCATTACCGCGGGGTGCTGGACTGGACGGAGCAAAGGGTTTCGGAGGCGCGGGACGCGCTGGCGAAATGGGGCCCGCTTGTGGAGGGCGTCACGCCCGGCGAGGCGCCGTCCGTGCTCGAAGCCCTGATGGACGACCTCAACACCCCTGCCGCCTTCGCTGAGATGCACCGCATGGCGCGGGCGGGGGAGGTCGAGGCGCTGGCCGGAGCGATGGCTCTGATGGGCATCGATGCAGCTGCTTTTGCACTTGAAGATATAGCTCCACTAGCCAGGGCGAAGTTGGCGCATGTCCTAAGAATTAGTGATCTTGCCAAGAAGAAAGGAAATATCGATATATCCGATATGATCAGAGATAGACTCAATGAAAATGGAGTTACTGTAAAGGATATTGGCGGTGGAAAATACGATCTAAGCTACGATATGTTTTTTGCAGCTTCGCTTTTTAATAGACTTAGTGATGAGGAGCGAGATCAGCTATATGGAAACTGGAGGATAGGTCGCTCAGGCGCATCGATCAGGCATCCTCGCATGGCTCTAGGCATGGTCTCTTATGCCGTTGGCATTGTTGAAGAGATCATGGAGGTCTTCTCGGATGAGATAGAGGAACTTGAGAGCGAAACGAAGGACAAAGGTGACGAGCAACGTGGTGCGGAACTTGACGAGCAACTCGTCGAGTCCCTCCTCGCCCGCCGCGCCGAAGCCCGCGCGGCGCGGGACTTCGCGGCGGCGGACATGATCCGCAAGGGGCTGGACGAAGCCGGGATCGTGGTGATCGACCAGAAGGACGGCCCCTCCGAATGGCGCCCCGGCCCGGATTTCGACCCGGCGAAGCTGGAGTCTTTGCGATGAGTCTCGCCCGCCTCCACCTCTACGACACCACCCTCCGCGACGGGCAACAAACCCAGGGCGTCGACTTCTCCGGCGACGACAAGCGCAAGATCGCCCTCGCATTGGACGCCCTCGGCCTAGACTATGTGGAGGGCGGCTGGCCCGGCGCGAACCCGACCGACAGCGAGTTTTTTACAAACGCCCCAACGCTCTCCCGGGCGACCTTCACCGCCTTCGGCATGACGAAGCGCGCCGGGCGCTCCGCGGCGAATGACGAGGTGCTGGCCGAGGTCGTCAACGCCGCCACCCCCGCCGTCTGCCTCGTCGGCAAGACCCATGATTTCCATGTCGAAACCGCGCTCGGCATCACGCTCGAAGAGAACCTCGCCAACATCTCCGACTCCATAACCCATCTCGTGAGCCTCGGCCGCGAAGCCCTTTTCGACGCAGAACATTTCTTCGACGGCTACAAGGCGAACCCCGCCTACGCCCTCCGCTGCCTCGACGCCGCGCACGAAGCCGGCGCCCGCTGGGTCGTCCTCTGCGACACGAACGGCGGCACGCTGCCCGGCGAGATCGCGGAGATCACTGCCGCCGTCACCGCCCGCATCCCCGGCGATCATGTTGGCATCCACACCCACAACGACACCGAAACCGCCGTCGCCGGCGCCCTCGCCGCGGTGGAGGCCGGGGCGCGTCAGATTCAGGGCACGCTGAACGGCCTCGGGGAGCGCTGCGGCAACGCCAACCTCGTCTCCCTCATCCCCACGCTCCTGCTGAAAGAGCCGTGGAAGAGCCGTTACATGACCGGGATCAGCGCGGGCAAGCTCCCTTCCCTCACCGGCCTCTCCCGGATGCTGGACGAGCTTCTGAACCGGGCGCCGGACCGGCACGCGCCCTATGTCGGCGCCGCCGCCTTCGCCCACAAGGCGGGGCTCCACGCCTCCGCCATCGTCAAGGACCCGACGACCTATGAGCATGTCCCGCCCGAGGCGGTGGGGAACGAGCGCATCGTCCCGATGTCCAACCAGGCCGGCCGCTCCAACCTCCTCCGTCAGCTTCGCGAGGCGGGGATCGAGGCGCAGGCGGACGACCCGCGCCTCGCCGCCCTCCTCCGCGAGGTGAAAGAGAAGGAGGATCAGGGCTTTTCCTATGACAGCGCGGAAGCCTCCTTCCAGCTTCTCGCGCGCGACGCTCTCGGCCTCCGCAAGCGCTTCTTCGAGGTTGAGCGCTTCCGCGTCACCGTGGAGCGGCGGCGGAACGCGGTGGGCGATCTCGTCACCGTCTCCGAGGCGGTGGTGGTGGTGAACGTGGATGGCGAGCGCTTCATCTCCGCCTCCGAGAGCCTCGATCCGGCGGGAAACGACCGCGGCCCGGTCAACGCCCTCTCGAAAGCGCTGCGGAAGGACCTAGGCAAGTACGATTCCGCCATCGCCGACATGCGCCTGACCGACTTCAAGGTGCGCATCCTCTCCTCCGGCACCGAGGCCGTGACGCGTGTGCTGCTGGAGAGCCGGGACGGTCAGGGCCGGCGCTGGACGACCGTGGGCGTCTCCCCCAACATCGTGGACGCCTCCTTCCAGGCCCTGATCGACGCGGTGGACTACAAGCTCCACCGGGACGCCGCGTGAGCCGAAGCGCGCCAGCCGCAGCCGCCGCCGGCCCCGGACCTGATCCGGGGCCCCGATGGATTGCGCGCAGCGCGCCCACGCGCGCTCCGTTCATCGAGACCCCGGATCAAGTCCGCGTCCGGGGGGCAAGCGGCGCTCCCTCGCTCCTCTCCTCCCTCCCGAGGGAGGGAGGAAGCGCAGGCCGCGCCCCCTGCGCCCCCCCTCTCCCGGTCGGGAGAGGGGACGGGGGAGAGGGCGGGGCCCGCTCCGGCCGGCATGGGCGCGAAGGGCCGCGGCGGCCCCTTGGCGGACGCTTCGGCACGCCGGGGCGGCGGCGGTTTATCCCGTCAGGAACCCCTACGACCGAGCCCCTTGCAACGTCGCGATGCGTCCGCCCCCCCGCAGGGGCGGCCGCGGCCCGTGCTGGTCGCACGGGCCAAGGGGCGAACGGCGCGCGCCGGCGCGCATTTCTCTTTATTTCTATATATCAGAGACATAACCCCGCTGCACCCCGTGTGCGCGCACCCGCGCGATGACCGCCCCCGTCCTCTCCCCCGCCGCCGAGGCCGCCCGCGCCGGGGACGAACCCCGCTTCCTCGCCGCCCTCTGCGCCCCGTCCGAACGGCGGGAGCGGCTCTTCGCCCTCGTCGCCCTCAACCTCGAACTCGCCCGCATCCCCGTCACCGTCTCCGAGCCCATGCTGGGCGAAATCCGCCTCGAATGGTGGCGCGAGGCCCTCGAAGACCTCTTCGAGCGGGGCAGGGCGGCCGGCCATGAAGTCATCGCCGCTCTCGCCGCTGCGCCGCCGCCCGACCCGGCCCCGCTCTACGAGATGGTGGAGGCCCGCCGCCTCGCCCTCGCCCCCGGCGGGCTCTCGGAGAGCGATCTCGACGCCTTCCTCGCCGGAACCGCCGGGGCGCTGATGCGGGCGGAGGTCCAGGCGCTCGGCGGCGGCGCGAAGGGGGAGGAGGCGGCGGCGCTCGCCGGCTGGGCCGAGGGGGCGGGCCGCCTCGTCGCCGCCCTCCCCGCGATGATGGCGGAGGGGAGCGCGCCCTTCGACGAGAAAGCGGCGCGGGAAGGCGCCGCGCTCCGCGC
>JAUHWJ010000302.1 GCA_030424705.1 Alphaproteobacteria bacterium
GCGGACGAGGGAGGCGTAGGCGGGGAAGCGCTCGCGCTTGCATCCGAGGAGATCGGCGAGGCGCTGACCCTTCCGCTTCGCCGCGATGTCCCAGAGCGCGATGTCCACGCCGGAGATCGCGAAGAGCGTGATCCCTGCGCGGCCCTGGATGTGGAGCTTGCGCTGAAGGCCGCGGGTGAAGGCGGGGATGTCCTCGACTTCCGCGCCGATGACGAGGGGCAGGACCATGTCGCGGAGCGCGGCGAGCGTCGCCGTGCGGCAGGAATAGGCGAAGGCCTCGCCCCAGCCGACCGTCCCGTCATCGGCCTCGAGCCGGAGTAGGACGATCTCCAGCGTGTTCCACGTCGTCGGCATCAGCCCCGCGCCGGCCCCGCCCCCGTCGGAGAAGGGTATGACGAGGGGCAGCGCCTCCGCCTTCACGATCCGCATTCCGCGCCCTCCCTGTGGCTTTCCCTCAGGCTACAGGGACGGGCGCGGGCGGCAAGGCCTATCGCTGGCCGTGGGCGAAGCCGATGAAGGGCGGCGTGACGCCGGCGGGGGCGGAACGCCAGTATTGCTTCGGCCCGGCCACTTGAGCGCCGAGCGCGGCCGCGGCATGCCAGCCCCAGCGCGGATTCCAGAGGAAGGCGCGGGCGAGGGCGACCGCGTCGGCCTTCCCCGAGGCGACGATCTCTTCCGCCTGCGCGGGCTCCGTGATGAGGCCGACGGCGAAGACGGGGATCGAGACGGCTTCCTTCACCGCCTCGGCCAGATGCACCTGATAGCCGGGGCCGACCGGGATCTGCTGCGCGGTCGAGACGCCGCCGGAGGAGACATGGACTGCGGCGCAGCCCGCCGCCTCAAGCGCGCGGGAGAGCGTCACGATTTCCCCGACTTCGAGCCCGCCATCGACCCAGTCGGAGGCGGAGACCCGGACCCAGACGGGGAGGTCGGCGGGCAGCGCTGCGCGTACGGCCTCGAACACCTCCATGGGGAAGCGCATCCGCCCCTCGATCCCGCCGCCATAGGCGTCGTTCCGGCGGTTGGAGAGGGGGGAGAGGAACTGGTGCAGGAGATAGCCATGCGCCATGTGAAGCTCGATCCCGTCGAAGCCAAGCCGCGCGGCGCGCAGCGCGGAGGCGACGAAATCGGCCTTCACCCGGGCGAGCCCCGCCTCGTCGAGCGCGAGGGGCGGCGCGTCCGCCTCGGCATGGCCGAGGGCGGAGGGGGCGACGGTGCGCCAGCCGCCGGGCTCATCCGGCGCGATCTGCGCCCCGCCGTCGAACGGCGAGCGGGAGGAGCCCTTGCGCCCGGCATGGCCGAGCTGGATGGCGAGCGGCATCGAGGAGACGGCGCGCACAGACTTCAGCGTCTCCGCCAGCGCGGCCTCGTTCTCGTCGCTGTAGAGCCCGAGGCAATGCGGGGAGATGCGGCCCTCCGCGCTGACGCCCGTAGCCTCCAGGATCAGGAGCCCGGCGCCCGACAGCGCGAGATGGCCGAGATGAATCGTGTGCCAATCGTTCGCGCAGCCCTCCTTGGACGCATACTGGCACATCGGCGCGATGATGATGCGGTTCGGCAGCGTCAGGCCGCCGAGCGCGAGCGGCTCGAAAAGTCTGCTCATTCTTGTCCCCCTTCAGGTCGTCATGGCGAGCCAGGCCGCGGCGGCGCCCGCAAGCGCGCCGAGCCCGGCCCAGAGCAACGGAAGCCCACGCCGTTTCGGCGGTGGCGGCGGCGTATCAGGCGTATCGGCGAGGCGGACGAGCCGCTCGGCCAGTTCCGGCAGCCGCGGCCCGATGCGCGCGAGCGTGCGGAGCGCCGTAGCCGTTTCGCGCAGGGCGGCCTGCGGCCCGAGATTCTCCCGCATCCAGCGCTCCACGACCGGGCCGGCGGCGGACCAGATGTTGGCGTTCGGATCGAGCGAGCGCGCCACGCCCTCCACCACCACCATCGAGCGCTGGAGGAGGATGAGCTGCGTCTGCGTCACCATGCCGAACCGTTCCGTCACCTCGAAGAGATGCGCGAGGAGCCGCGCCATCGAGATGCGGGAGGCGTCCTGCCCGAAGATCGGCTCCCCGATCGAACGGAGCGCCTGCGCGAAGAGCTCCACATCCTTGTCCGCGGGCACATAGCCCGCCTCGAAATGCACCTCCGCGACGCGGCGATAATCCTTGCGCAGGAAGCCGAGCAGGATTTCGGCGTAGTAGCGCCGCGTCACCCGGTCGATCCGGCCCATGATGCCGAAATCGAGCGCGAGGACGTCCCCGTTCGGGGCGACCTTCAGGTTCCCCTGGTGCATGTCGGCGTGCCAGAACCCGTCCCGCAGGGCCTGCAGGAGAAAGACTTGGATGATCCGCTCCGCCAGCGCCGTCAGGTCATGGCCGGCGGCCCGGAGCGCCTCCGGGTCCCCCATCGGCATCCCCTCGACCCAGGAGGCCGTCATCACTCGCCGGTCGCAGAGCGGCCAGACGATCTCCGGCACGAGGAAGCCTTCGTCGTCCTTCACGTTGTGCGCGAATTCCGAGGCGGCGGAGGCTTCGAGCCGCAGGTCCATCTCCGCCGTCACCACGCCCTCGAAATGGGCGACGACGGCGCGCGGGCGGAGCCGCTTCGCCTGCGGCGCGACCCATTCGAGCACTCGGGCGATCATGTAGAAGGCCGCAATGTCCTTCCGGAACTGGCGTTCGATGCCGGGGCGGAGGACCTTAACCGCCACCTTGCGCCCCGTCTCCCGGTCGATGGCGGGGTGGACCTGCGCGATGGAGGCGGCGGCGATGGGCGGGCCGAATTCGGAGAAGGCCTCCTCCACCTCCCGGTCCAGCGCCTCGCGGATCGCGCGCCTCGCCTCCTCCATCGGGAAAGGCGGCAGGGCGTCCTGCAAGGTGCGCATGTCGCGCGCGAGGTTGGGGCCGATCACGTCAGGCCGGGTCGAAAGAATCTGCCCGAACTTGATATAGGCCGGGCCGAGCGCGTTGATCGCCCGCGCGACCGGGGGAAGGCCCGCATCGCCCGTCTTGCCGACGAGAAGCCCGGGCGCGGTGACGATCATCAGGGGAATGCGGAGCCGCGCCGGGGCGTGGAACTCGTCCAGCACCTTCGCCATTGCGCCCGTCCGCCGGAACGTGGCGAGGACGCGCGCAAGCCGCCAGGTGTTCGGCCCGGCCTGCAGCAGGAAGCGGATCATCAGAGGCGCCAGCCGGAATGGATGGCGGCGACGCCAAGGGTCTGGTTCCGATATGCGACGCGGGAGAAGCCCGCCTCCCGGATCATCGCCGCGAAAGTGTCCTGATCCGGGAATTTCCGGATCGATTCGACGAGATACTGATAGCTGTCCCGGTCCCCGGCGATGGCCTGCCCCATGCGCGGGATGACGTGGAAGGAATAAAGGTCATAGGCCTTCCGCATCAGCGGCGGATCGACCCGGCTGAATTCGAGGCAGAGGAAGCGCCCGCCCGGCTTCAGCACGCGATAGGCTTCGCGGAGCGCGTCCCCGATTCGCGTCACGTTCCTGATGCCGAAGGCGATGGTGTAGGCGTCGAAGCTACGGTCCGGAAAGGGGAGCTTCATCGCGTCGCCGCAAACCCAGCTCAGCGCGTGGGAGAGGCTCTCCGCCTCCGCGCGCTTCCGGCCCTCGACGAGCATCGCCGCCGTCATGTCGCAGATCGTCGCCTCGCCCTCGCCCTTCAGCCGGTCGAGCACGCGGAAGGAGACGTCGCCCGTCCCCCCCGCGACGTCGAGGAGCTTCATGCCGGGCCGGGGCGCCATCCAGTCGATCAGCGCCTCCTTCCAGAGGCGATGGATGCGGAAGGACATGACGTCGTTCATCACGTCGTATTTCGAGGCGACGGAGGAGAAGACGCCGTGGACGAGCCCCGCCTTCTCGCCCTCCGCCACGTCGCGGAAGCCAAAATGGGTGGTCGGGCGGCTCTCGCCGGTCTCGCGCTCGTCTGTCATGTCGGGCTACATAGCCCGGTCTTCGTCGCGCCGCCATAAGCCGCGCGAAGCGCCGCAGGGGGAGGGACATGCCGGAGCTGCCCGAGGTCGAAACGGTCCGCCGCGGGCTCGCCCCGGCGATGGAGGGGCGGACGATCCTGCGGGCGGAGCAG
>JAUHWJ010000303.1 GCA_030424705.1 Alphaproteobacteria bacterium
AGCGCCCGGAGAAGCCCGCCGCGCTCGTCGAGGGGCGGGACGTGGAATGGTTCGCCTTCCAGGAGGGCGCCGCGCCCGCCGCGCCCGTCCCCGTCGGCGGGGCCGAGCCGCTCTATGTGCTCTACACCTCGGGGACGACCGGGCAGCCCAAGGGCGTCGTGCGCCCCTCCGGCGGCCATGCGGTCGCTCTGCACTGGACCATGCGGAACCTCTACGGCGTCGGGGAGGGGGAGGTGTTCTGGGCCGCGTCCGACGTCGGCTGGGTGGTCGGCCATTCCTACATCGTCTATGGCCCGCTCCTCGCCGGCTGCACGTCGATCCTCTTCGAGGGCAAGCCCGTCGGCACGCCGGACGCGGCGACCTTCTGGCGCGTCATCGCGAAGCACAAGGTGAAGAGCTTCTTCACCGCCCCCACCGCCTTCCGCGCCATCAAGCGGGAGGACCCGGCGGGCGCGCTCGTCGCCGGGCATGACCTTTCCTCGTTGAAGGCGCTCTATCTCGCGGGCGAGCGGTCGGACACGGACACCGTGAACTGGGCCGCCCGCCTCCTCGGCGTCCCCGTCGTGGACCATTGGTGGCAGACGGAGACGGGCTGGGCGATCACCGGCGTCCCGCTCGGCCTCGAGCCGGGCTGCGAGATCAGGCTCGGCACGACGGGCCTCGCGATGCCCGGCTATGACGTGCGGATTCTCGACGAGGGCGGGCATGAGGTTCCCCCCGGCACGCTCGGGGCCGTGGCGGTGAAGCTCCCGCTCCCGCCCGGAACGCTGCCGACGCTCTGGAACGCCGAGGCGCGCTTCGTGAAGTCCTACCTCACGACCTTCCCGGGCTGGTACGAGACCGGCGACGCCGGGATGAAGGATGCGGAGGGCTATCTCCAGATCATGGCGCGGACGGACGACGTCATCAACGTCGCCGGCCACCGCCTCTCCACCGGGGCGATGGAGGAGGTGCTCTCGGACCATCCCGACATCGCGGAATGCGCCGTGGTCGGGATCGCGGACGAACTGAAGGGCCAGGCCCCGCTCGGCTTCCTCTGCCTCAACAAGGGTTGCAACCGGCCGCACGCGGAGATCACGGCCGAAGCGGTGAAGCTGGTGCGGGAGCGGATCGGCCCCGTCGCCGCCTTCCGCCTCGCCGTGGTGGTGGACCGCCTGCCGAAAACGCGCTCGGGCAAGATCCTGCGCGGGATCATGGCGAAGATCGCCGACGGGGAGAGCTTCCGCCAGCCGGCGACGATCGACGACCCTGCGATCCTCGACGAGATCGCCGCCGCCCTCGCCGGCCTCGGCCTCCCGCCTGCGCGCGGATGAGCGCCGCCGATTAATTTGCGATTTGCAAATAGCCGCTAAGAGGAGGCACGGTAGAGCAGGGACGGCGTATGCGGAGGGACCGGGGTCCATGAGTGTGGAGACGGAGAACGGGCTGGAGCGGTTGAAGGGAATGTCGATCCTCCTCGCCGAGGACAACGTGACCAACCAGCTCGTCGCGACGCAGATGCTGCAGACGCTCGGCGCCGAGGTGGACATCGCGTCCGACGGCGCCATCGCGCTCGAGCGCCTCAAGGAGCGCGTCTATGACGTGCTGCTCATCGACATCGAGATGCCCCGCGTCTCCGGCCTCGACGTGATCCGCGCGATTCGCGCCGATTCCGGGCCGCTGGCGGAGGCGCCGGTGATCGCGCTCACCGCCTACGCGATGCAGGAGCATCGGGAGAAGATCGCCAAGGTCGGCGCGGACGGGCTCATCGCCAAGCCGATCACCTCGATCCGCCAGTTCGGGCTCGACATCCTCTCGCTGATGGACGGTCGGCGTTCCCGCTCCGCGAAGCCGGCGGAAAGCGCCGGCCTCATCGAGCGCACGATCTATGACAGCCTCGCCGCCTCCATCGGGGAGGAGGTGATGGGCGAGCTTCTCTCCCGCGTGGAGGCCGATCTCGCCTCCGTGCGCGCCCGGATCGACGCCGCGGCGGAGGAGGGCGACATGGACGAGATGCGCGGCGCCAGTCACATCCTTGTCAGCGTCGCCGGCGCTGTCGGCGCCGTCCGGCTCCAGCGCCATGCGGAGAAGCTCAACCGCCTCGCCAACGATCAGGACATGGAGGGCGCCGCCGCGCTCGCGGCCGAGGCGCTGCCCGAGCTTGACGGTGTGATGCGCTTCGTCGCCGCGGAGCGAAAGGCCAAGACTGCGTGAGCGAGGCCCCACGAGCGCCGATCCTGCTTGTCGAGGACACGCGCTCGCTCGCCCTCGTCTATGAGGGCGTCCTGAAGCGGGAGGGCTACGCAGTCGAATGCGCCTATCTGGCGGAGGAGGCGCGGGCCCGCCATCTCGGCGCGTCGGGCCGCCTCGTCCTCCTCGATCTGATGCTGCCGGACGGGGACGGGCTCGACCTCCTGACGGAGATGCGGGCGGCGGACCCTGAGGGAAAGATCATCGTCATCACCGCCAACGGCTCGATCAACCGCGCGGTGGAGGCGATGAAACGCGGCGCGTTCGACTTCCTCGTGAAGCCGTTCGACGAGCGGCGCCTCCTCTCCGCCGTCTCCAACGCGATGAAGGAGATCGGCGCGCCCGAGCCATCGGCCCGCGCCCGCGGCGACGTGGAGGGCGGCGCCTTTCACGGCTTCATCGGCCGCTCCCCCGCGATGCGGGAGGTCTATCGCCTGATCGGGGAGATCGGGCGCTCCACCGCCACGGTCTTCATCACCGGGGAGAGCGGCGCGGGCAAGGAGGTCGCGGCGCAGGCGATCCATGCCGAATCGGGCCGCGCGAAAGGCCCGTTCATCGCCCTCAATTGCGGCGCGATCCCGCGCGACCTCCTCGAATCGGAGGTGTTCGGCCATCTTCGCGGCTCCTTCACCGGCGCCATAGCGGACAAGCCGGGCGCCGCCGCGGCTGCGGATGGCGGCACACTCTTTCTCGACGAGATCTGCGAGATGGACCTCGCGCTCCAGACCAAGCTCCTCCGCTTCCTCCAGACCTCGACCGTCACGCCCGTCGGCGCCACGACGCCGCGGAAGGTCGACGCGCGGATCATCTGCGCCACGAACCGGGACCCGATGGCGGAGGTCCGCGCCGGGCGCTTCCGCGAGGATCTCTTCTATCGCCTCCATGTCGTGCCGATCCACCTGCCCCCGCTCCGCGACCGCGGGGAAGACGTGATCGAGGCGGCCGAGGCCTTCCTGCGCCGCTATGCGCGGGAGGAGGGCAAGCGCTTCGCCCGCCTCTCGCCCGCAATGAAGGACGCGCTCCGCGCCATGCCCTGGCCCGGAAATGTCCGGCAATTGCAGAACGTCATCTGGAACGTCGTGCTCCTTCACGACGCGGAAGAGGCGACGCCGGAGATGCTCCCGCCCGGGCTCGCCGGCCCCGACTCTCCGCCGCCCGCGCCCGCCCCCTCCGCCGCGGCGCCACTGGATTTCTCGGCCCGGATCGAAAGCCTCGTCGGCGCGACGATGGCGGAGGTGGAGCGCGAATTCATCGAGGCGACGGTCGCCGCCCATGGCGGCTCCGTCCCCAAGGCCGCCCGCGTGCTCGACCTCAGCCCCTCCACGATCTACCGCAAGCGGGAGAGCTGGACAAAAGGGTGAGCGGGCGGCGGCTGACGGGTGTGATACGGATGTATTTACACTCGGCGTGTCATCGCCAAGTGAATGAACACCTTCTGACGGTCTGAAAGAGTCGGTCACGCCATGAAGAAGTCCGGGCCCATCGTGCGATACACGCGTGCCGAAACAAGGAACCTCAAGTATGAGACCGATTGGGAAGCCTTCAAGGCCCGCCCCATCCCGTCCGACGACGAACCGCTCGATGAGGACGAGGGAGGATTTGACTGGGCGAACGCCGAAATCGTCCACCCCGTCCCGAAGGAGCTCGTCTCCATCCGGCTCGACAAGGACGTGCTCGATCACTTTCGCGCCGGCGGCAAGGGCTACCAGACCCGCATCAACGCGGTCCTCAAGGCTTACGTGAAGGCGCAGCGTTAGGCGCTGCATCGGCTCTTGCGGCGCCGCAGCGAATGGTGTTGTGTTTTCGCAATCACAACGCCCCAAGGGCGCGCCGACAGGGAAGCGTATGACGGAT
>JAUHWJ010000304.1 GCA_030424705.1 Alphaproteobacteria bacterium
CCGCACGATGACGCGAATCACCTCCGTGTCCGGAACGGAGAATCCGGTCTTCGCCAGAAGCGAAAGGAGCGAGCGCGTGGTGCGCTCAATCGGCACGACGCCGGCTACGCCGGCGGTGCCCGTGATGGTGATGGACTTCGAATCGCCGGTTCGCCGCGCGACCTCCACCTGAGGGTCCAGCGTCTTGTCCTCGAGAAGACTGATGATATGGCGGCGCAGGCCGTCCGCCGTGCGGCCTGAGGCGGAGACGGGTCCGAGATAGGGAATGTAGATGTTCCCGCTCTCCTCGATCTCGGTCACGAGGTTGGTCGCCCCGCCGATCGGGGAGAAGAGCCCGTTTTCCCCCCGCTCCCAGACGGTGACCTGCAGCACGTCGCCGACGCCGAGGATCGCCGTCTTCTCCGGCTGCGCCTCGATCAGGTCCATCGAGAAGCCGAGCGGCTCCGCCACATTCGCGGCCGCCACGATCTCCGGCGTGACGCGCACAAGGTCGAAGCCGGGATCGACGCCGTCATTCCGCTCCTGCGAATAGCGCAGATCCTCGAAATACGGGCCTGACCGGGGGAGGCCGCAGGCGGCGAGCGTAAGGACGGCCGCGCCGATCATGACGGCGCGTGCGGCGCCCTTAACCCGATCCCGCATCGGTACTGTCCCTCTTCGTCTGTCCCTCGCGCCGCGTTTTCCGCAGCTTGGCCGAGAGGCTAGCGCATTCCGCCGCGGCGCGCCAGACGAAGAGGGGCTTGACTGCGGGCCGGAGGAGCGCGACCGAAGGCGCATGGTTCTGCTCTTCGCCCTCCTCCTCGACGCCCTTATGGGCGACCCGAAGCAGCTCTGGCGGCGCGTGCCCCACCCCGTCGTCCTTTTCGGGCGGGCGATCTCCGCGCTGGACGGCGCTCTCAACAAGGGCGGCTTCCGGAAAGAGAAGGGGGCGGTCGCAATCCTCCTCCTCGCCGGTCTCGCCGCTGGCCTCGGCGCGCTGATCGAGGCGGCGCCGTTCGAGCCGCTACCGCAGGTTCTGGCCGCGGCGGTCCTCCTCGCGCAGAAGAGCCTTGTCGACCATGTCTCCGCCGTCGCCGCCGGGCTCCGCCGGTCGCTGGCGGGGGGGCGTGAGGCGGCGGGCGAAATCGTCGGCCGCGATCTCGCCGCGGCGGACGAAGCCGGGGTGGCGCGGGCCGCAGTGGAAAGCGGGGCCGAGAACTTCTCCGACGGTCTCGTCGCCCCGGTCTTCTGGTTCGTGCTTCTCGGCCTGCCGGGCCTCTTCGCCTACAAGATGGTCAACACCGCCGATTCGATGATCGGCCACCGGACGGAGCGGCATGAGCGGTTCGGCTGGGCCGCGGCGCGGCTCGACGACCTTCTGAACCTCGTTCCCGCGCGGCTCTCCGCGCTCCTGATCGCGCTCGCCGCGCTCTCCTCCCGCGCCGCGCTCGTCGCGGTGCGGGACGGGCGGCGGCATCGTTCGCCCAATGCGGGCTGGCCGGAGGCGGCGATGGCGGGCGCGCTCGGCCTCGCGCTCTCGGGCCCGCGCGCCTATCACGGGAAGATGACGGACCAGCCCTGGATCAACCCGGAAGGGCGGCGCGAGGCGGCTCCGGCCGATATCGACGCCGCGGTCGCGCTCCTCTGGAAGGCATGGGGAATCGTGCTCCTCGCAGCGGCCTTCGCCACGCTGGCCTGACTCCGCCGCGTGCGGTAGGAGATGACGCGCCGCAACACGGGAGCCCGGAGATGAGCGGACTTCTCGCCCTGCTCGACGATGTCGCCGCCATCGCCAAGCTCGCCGCCGCACAGGCGGACGATGTCAGCGCGATGACGGCCAAGGCCGGGGCCAAGGCCGCGGGCGTCGTGATCGACGATGCGGCGATGACGCCGAAATACGTCACGGGCCTTCCCGCCGCGCGGGAGATTCCCATCGTCTGGAAGATCGCGAAGGGCTCGCTTTTCAACAAAATCGGCGTTCTTGTTCCCGCCGCGCTTCTGCTCGACGCCTTCGCGCCCTTTCTCCTCACACCTCTCCTGATGATCGGCGGGGTCTATCTGTGCTTCGAGGGCGCCGAAAAGATATGGCATGCGCTTCACCCTGATCCCGAAAGCGAGGCGCAGGAGGCGGAGACGCTCGACGCCGCACATCTCGAGGAGGCGCGGGTGAAAGGGGCGATCAAGACCGACTTCATCCTCTCGGCCGAGATCACGGCGATCTCCCTCGCCGCGATCGGGGATGCGCCGTTTCTCGTCACCGCCGCCACGCTCGCCGCGGTCTCCGTCGCCATCACGGCGGCGGTGTACGGCGCGGTAGCGCTGCTGGTGAAGGCGGACGATTTCGGGCTCCGGCTGGCGCGCGGCTCGCTCGGGGCGACGCGGGCGCTCGGGCGCGGGATCGTGCTCGCGATGCCCTACGTCCTCTCCGTCATCGCGACGGTAGGGACGGCGGCGATGCTCTGGGTCGGCGGCTCCATCCTCGTCCACGGCGCGCATGAGCTTGGGCTCCATGCGCCCTATGAACTGATCCATCATGCGGCTGAGGCGGTCGGCTCCGTTGCAGGCGGGGCGGCGGAATGGGCCGTGACGGCCGGGCTGGACGGGATCGTGGGGCTTCTGATCGGCTTCGGCGTCGTGAAGATCGTCTCCGCCGTGGCGCACTGAGGGTCCTTCGTGCTTTCGGATCTGTCTCTCGCTACGCCGGACGCCGCGCTTTCCGCCCGAGTCTCCGCCCGGATCGACGGGAAGACGAAGCCGCCCGGCTCGCTAGGGCGAATCGAGGCGCTGGCGCTGCGCCTCGCCCTCGCCCAGGGGCGGGAGGCGCCGATCGTGCGCGCAGCGCTCCTCCTCTGCGCCGGGGACCACGGGCTGAACGCGGAAGGCGTCTCGGCCTGGCCTTCCGAGGTGACGACGCAGATGGTCCTCAACTTCCTCGCGGGCGGCGCGGCGGCGAACGTCTTCGCGCGGGCGGCCGGGGCGGAGGTGCGGGTGCTGGATTGCGAGGTGGCGGCGCCCCTGCCCGATCATCCGCGCCTGATCCGCGCCGGGATCCGCGCCGGAACGCGAAACGCGCTGCGCGAGGATGCTCTGACGGCGAAGGAGGTCTCCGCCGCGCTGGTTTTCGGGGCGGAGCAGGCGCGCGCCGCAGTCGAGGCGGGCGCCGGGGTGATCCTCCTCGGGGAGATGGGGATCGGCAACACCTCCGCCGCCGCGCTCCTCGCCCACTCCGCGCTCGCACTTCCGCTCGGACCGCTGGTCGGCCCCGGCGCGGGGCATGACGCGGCGGGGCTGGAGCGGAAGCGCGCCGTTCTCGAAGCTTGCGCGGCGCGGCGGCCCGGGCCGCTCTCGCCCGAGGCGGCGCTCGCGGCCTTCGGCGGGCTCGAGATTGCGGCGATGGCGGGGGCGGCGCTCGGCGCGGCCTCCGCCCGCGCGCTCGTGCTCGTGGACGGCTTCATCGCCACCGCCGCCGCGCTCCTCGCCCTGAAGGCGCGGCCCGGGCTCGCGCCCTTCCTCCAGTTCGCGCACCGGGGCGCGGAGCCGGGCCATGCGGCGATGCTGGAGACGGCGCCGGAGGCGGGGGCTCCGCTTCTCGATCTCGGGCTGCGGCTCGGCGAAGGGTCCGGCGCGCTCCTTGCCCTGCCGCTCGTCACGGCGGCGGCGGCGATGCTGAACGAGATGGCGAGTTTCGAGAGCGCGGGCGTTTCGGGGAAGGCCGGGTGAGGCGGGAGTTCGCCCGCGTCCTTTCCGCCGCGCAGCTCCTGACCCGGCTGCCGCTTCCCGATCCGGGGTGGGAGCGAGGGCGGCTGGCGCGGGCGGCGCGGTGGTATCCGGCGGTCGGCTTCCTCCTTGCCCTGCCGGCGGCGGGGCTCTGGCTGGCGCTGAACCTCGCGCTGCCTTCGGCGGCCGCGGCGGGGCTGGCGCTCCTCCTCCTCATCGTCCTCACCGGCGGTTTGCATGAGGACGGATTGGCCGACACGGCGGACGCGCTCGGCGGCCATGCGCCGCGGGAGCGGGCGCTGGAGATCATGCGGGATTCAAGGATCGGAACCTACGGCGCCCTGGCGCTTGTCTTT
>JAUHWJ010000305.1 GCA_030424705.1 Alphaproteobacteria bacterium
ACCCCGCCTCCGCCTTCTCCATCCGCCCGTAGCGGTCCGCGAGGTAGAGGAGGAGGCCGCCGATCAGCGTCGCCCAGCCGATCACGGCGAGGGAGCGCAGCGCCTCCGCCCAGCCGAGCGCCGCGAGCACGCCGCCTGCGAGCACCGCCGGCACGGTGGCGATGAGGAGGAGGAGCGCCAGATGCGCCTCCCGGTTCATCAGGTCCCAGCGCAGCACCCGCAGCGCCCCGCGCGCCGCCATCGCCACATCCGCGCGGAAATAGAGCATCACCGCCGCGAGCGAGCCGATATGCGTCGCCACGTCCAGCTTCAGTCCCTGGTCCTCGGCCCCCGTGAGCAGCGGATAGAGCGCGAGATGGCCGGAGGAGGAGATCGGCAGGAACTCCGTCACCCCCTGGATCAACGCGAGGATCACGAGATGGAGGAAGGGCATCGTCAGGTCCACGAGGCGGCGCGGCGCTGATTCGCCGCCGCGCGGGCAGCCTATGCCGGGCAGCGCTTCCGGGGAAGAATCGATGATAGGTCATAATGACTGCCATAAAAATCATGCGCCAGGGTGGAGAATCGCACGGCTCGGATATTTCCACCCCATATAGGTCAGCATATATTACTTTTATTGCGTGCGAAGGGGCGATATGGAGCCCCAGCGACGGAGATCGTAGCGGGAGGCGGCCATGGCGCAGCGCATGCTCAAATTCGTGGATGTCGAGCGGGAGACGCCCGAGAAGCGCGCGGCAGAGGCCCGGCGCGAGGACTTCCACGAGATCTACCGCCAGTATGCGCGGGACAAGGCGGCGGAGCAGGCCGCGCGCTGCTCGCAATGCGGCGTGCCCTTCTGCCAGTCGCATTGCCCGCTCCACAACAACATTCCGGACTGGCTGAAGCTCACCGCCGAGGGCCGCCTCCGCGAGGCCTACGAACTGAGCCAGG
Source organism: Alphaproteobacteria bacterium (assembly GCA_030424705.1). Classification (GTDB taxonomy): domain Bacteria; phylum Pseudomonadota; class Alphaproteobacteria; order Rhodobacterales; family Rhodobacteraceae; genus Pikeienuella. The sequence continues at coordinate 931 of JAUHWJ010000305.1, forward strand.
AGACGAACACCTTCCCCGAGATCTGCGGCCGCATCTGCCCGCAGGACCGTCTCTGCGAGGGCAACTGCGTCATCGAGCAATCCGGCCACGGCACGGTCACGATCGGCGCCATCGAGAAATACCTGACCGACACCGCCTTCGAGGAAGGCTGGGTCGCCCCGATCCGCCCTGCGGCGGAGCGGCCCGAAAGCGTAGGGATCATCGGCGCCGGCCCCGGCGGCCTCGCCGCGGCGGACCGTCTGCGCCGCGCGGGCGTGCAGGTCACGGTCTATGACCGGCATGACCGGGCGGGCGGCCTCCTCACCTACGGCATCCCGGGCTTCAAGCTCGAAAAGCCCGTGGTGATGCAGCGGAACGCCCAGTTCGAGGAGGCGGGGGTCGAGTTCGTCCTCAACTGCGAAGTCGGGCGGGACATCGGCTTCGGCGAGCTTCGCGCCCGCCATGACGCCGTCCTCGTCGCCACCGGCGTCTACAAGGCGCGGGACGTGGGCGGGCCCGGCTCCGGCCTCGGCGGCATCGTGCAGGCGCTCGACTATCTCACCGCCTCCAACCGCAAGAGCTTCGGAGACGAGGTTCCCGATTTCGACTCGGGCGTGCTGAACGCCGAGGGCAAGGATGTCGTGGTGATCGGCGGCGGCGACACGGCGATGGACTGCGTGCGCACCGCCGTCCGCCAGGGCGCGACCTCCGTGAAGTGCCTCTACCGGCGCGACCGGGCGAACATGCCCGGCTCCCAGCGCGAGGTGCAGAACGCGGAGGAGGAGGGCGTGGAGTTCGTCTGGCAATCCGCGCCGAAGGGCTTCCTCGGCGAGGGCGCGGTGACGGGCGTGCGCATGATCCGCATCCGCCTTGGCGCGCCGGACCAGACCGGGCGGCAGACGCCGGAGGAGATCCCGGGCTCGGAGGAGACGGTGAAGGCCGATCTCGTCATCAAGGCGCTCGGCTTCGAGCCGGAGGAGCTGCCCCGGCTCTGGGGCGAGCCCGGCCTCGAAGTCACCCGCTGGGGCACGGTGAAGGCGGATTTCCGCACCCACCGCACCGCGCTCCCCGGCGTCTGGGCCGTCGGCGACATCGTGCGCGGCGCCTCCCTCGTCGTCTGGGCGATCCGCGACGGGCGGGAGGCGGCGGACGCGATGCTGGCCGAGTTCGACTCGGCGGCGGCGGTGGCGGCGCAATAGCCATGCTGGCGCCATCCCCTGTCAGCCTCGGGCGGCACTCTCCCCCTCGCGCCATTCCGGCGCGGGTCGAAGGAGACATGCCATGAGCATCAAGGGAAAATGCCTCTGCGGCGCCGTCCGCTACGAGGTGGAGAAGGACGCGGTGGAAGTCGGCTCCTGCCATTGCGGGATGTGCCGCGCCTGGACCGGCGGGATCAATCTCAGCTTCGAGGCGAAGCCGGGCGAGATCGCCTTTGCGGGCGAGGAGATGATCGAGGCCTTTGCCTCCTCCGACTGGGCGGAGCGCGCCTTCTGCCGCCGCTGCGGCTCCTCGCTATTCTACCGTTCGAAGGCGGACGGGACGATGCACGTCGCCGCCGGCTCGCTCGAAAGCTGGGAGGGCGCGCGCTTCATCGGCGAGATCTACATCGACGCGAAGCCCGCCCTCTACGCCCTCGCGGGCGACCACAAGCGCATGACGGAGGCGGAATTCCTCGCCTCCATCGGCATGGCGGGGTGAAGAGCCGCGCCGCCTGAAATCAACCGTCGCCGGGCCTCCCGGCGGCGCAACGCAAGCCGATCCGGAGCCGGACCATGACCGAAGCGCCCCGCCATGACGAAGCCTGGGCCCGCGCCCACGAAGCCGAGCGCGCCGAACTCGCGGCGAAGGGTCTCTACCGCGAGGAGGACGAGCATTCCTCCTGCGGCGTCGGCCTCGTCGTCGCCATCGACGGCGCGCCGCGCCGGCAGGTCGTCGAATCCGGGATCGCCGCGCTGAAGGCGGTCTGGCATCGCGGCGCGGTGGACGCGGACGGGAAGACGGGGGATGGCGCGGGCATCCATGTCCAGATCCCGAAGCGTTTTTTCGCGGATCAGATCCGCCGCACCGGCCACGAGCCGGCGGAGGGGGAGACGATCGCCGTCGGCATGATCTTCCTGCCCCGCACCGATTTCGGCGCGCAGGAATTCTGCCGCGCGGTGATGGAGACGGAAGTGCTCCGCATGGGGCATTACATCTACGGCTGGCGGCAGGTGCCGGTCGACGTCTCCTGCCTCGGCGAGAAGGCGAACGCGACCCGGCCCGAGATCGAGCAGATCATCGTCGCCAACCGCAAGGGATTGGACGAGGAGGCCTTCGAGCGGGAGCTCTACGTCATCCGCCGCCGGGCGGAGAAGGCGGCGGCGGCGGTCAACGGCTTCTACATCTGCTCGCTTTCCTGCCGCTCCGTCATCTACAAGGGGATGATGCTGGCCGAGCAGGTCGCCGTCTTCTATCCGGACCTTATGGACAAGCGCTTCGAGAGCGCCTTCGCGATCTACCACCAGCGCTATTCGACCAACACCTTCCCGCAATGGTGGCTGGCCCAGCCCTTCCGCATGCTCGCCCATAACGGGGAGATCAACACGCTGAAGGGCAACCGCAACTGGATGCGGAGCCACGAGATCCGCATGGCCTCCAACGCCTTCGGCGAGGCGGCGGAGGAGATCAAGCCGATCATCCCCGCCGGCGCCTCCGACAGCGCGGCGCTCGACGCCGTGTTCGAGGTCATGGTCCGCGCCGGGCGCAACGCGCCGATGGCCAAGACGATGCTGGTGCCGGAGGCCTGGTCCAAGGCGGCGACGGACATGCCCGATTCATGGCGCGCGATGTATGCCTATTCCAACTCCGTGATGGAGCCGTGGGACGGGCCGGCCGCCCTCTCCGCCACCGATGGCCGCTGGGTCATGGCGGGGGCGGACCGGAACGGCCTCCGCCCGATCCGCTACGTCGTCACCGGCGACGGCCTCCTCATCGCGGGCTCAGAGGCCGGCATGGTGCCGGTGGACGAATCGCAGGTGCGGGAGAAGGGCGCCCTCGGCCCGGGCCAGATGATCGCGGTGGACATGGCGGAGGGCCGCCTCTTCCACGATGTCGAGCTGAAGGACCGTCTGGCGGCGGCGGAGCCCTATGC
>JAUHWJ010000306.1 GCA_030424705.1 Alphaproteobacteria bacterium
AGGATTTTGGGGGAACGGACGCCGGCGTCATCGCCCATCTCCGCGCCCACGCCGAGCCGCCCCTCGCCGCCGCGCTCGAAGGCGTCTCCCGCATCGCCGGGAGCGAATACGACTGGTCGATCAACGCCGCATGAGCCGCGCCGCTCCTTCCTCCGCGATGGCGAGCGCGGAGGTGAGGCCCGGGCTCTCGATCCCGTAGAGGCCGAGATAGCCGGGAAGCCCGTGCGCCTCCGGCCCGTCGATGCGGAAATCCGCCGCTCCGCCCGCCTCCGGCCCCGCGAGCTTCGGGCGGATTCCCGCATAATCCGGCTTCAGCGCGCCATCCGGCAGGCAGGGCCAGTAGCGGCGGATCGCGGCGTAGAAGCTTTCGCCCCGCGCCGGGTCCACCGCGTAATCCTCCCGCTCGATCCATTCCACGTCCGGCCCGAACCGCGCCTGCCCGCCCATGTCGAGCGTCAGGTGGACGCCGAGCCCGCCGACCACCGGCGCAGGGTAGATGAGGCGGGAGAAGGGGGCGCGGCCCTCGAGCCGGAAATAGCTGCCCTTCGCCATCAGCATCGGCGGCCCGGAGCCGCCGGGCGCGAGGCGCGGCGCGGCGAGGCCGGCGGCGTTCACGACCTCCCGCGCGAGGAGCCGCATCGGCTCCGCGCCCCCGACCTCGACAAGGAAGCCGCCCTCCCGCGGCGCGAGGGAGAGGACGGGCGCGCCGAGCGCCAGCATCGCCCCCCGCTCCTCCGCCGCGCCGAGGAGGGAGAGCATGAACCCGTGCGAATCCACGATTCCCGTCTCGGGCGAGAGGAGCGCGCCCTCGGCCCGGAGCGCCGGCTCCATCGCCCGCGCCTCCGCGCCCGAGAGGCGGCGCATCCCCTCCACCCCGTTCGCCGCCGCCTTCGCGGCGAGCGCGTCGAGCCCCTCCAGTTCCGCGGGTTCGGCGGCGACGATCAGCTTGGCGGTCTTCCTAGCGGCGACGCCATGCGCGGCGCACCAGTCGTAGAGCCGCCGCCGCCCCTCGACGCAGAGCCGCGCCTTCAGGCTGCCGGCGGGGTAGTAGATGCCGGCGTGGATCACCTCGGAATTGCGGGAGGAGATGCCGGTTCCGAACGCCTCTTCGGCCTCGCAGATCAGCACCTCCCGCCCCCGCGCGGCGAGCGCGGCGGCGAGGGCGAGGCCGACGACGCCGGCCCCGATGACCAGAGTTTCGACCTCATCCACGGGCGTGACCCTCTGAGTTCGCCGGGCGCGCATCGGTCGGGTCGAGATGCGCCGTGCGCCGGAAGCGCCCGGCCGATCCGCCCCGCGGATCGGCCCGCGGTCGTCGCCCCCCCGGCGACCGCGTTTCCGCGGCCGCCGCGACGACCGCGGCCCGATCTTCGACGTTCGGGAAGGCTTGGCGCCCCTCGGGCTCCGGCTCGCGCCTTCGCCCGAACGGCCTCGGCGACCTTCCACCGGAAGGTCGCTCTTCGAGGCCGTGGCCCGGAACCCGCGACGATGCCCGCACGACGATGAACGCGAACAAGAGAGACGAACCGGGCTTCCCCGCCACGATGTTCATGCTATGTTTCCCTCCATGCGCTGGCCTCGTCCCCCGTCCTGTCTCCGCGCCGCCGATCTCGACCTGCCGCCGAACGGCGCGCTCGTCGCCGTCGCCGGGCTCGTCCTCGTGCGGCAGCGGCCGGGCACGGCGAAGGGCGTCATCTTCGTGACGCTGGAGGACGAGACCGGGGTCGTCAATGTCGTGGTCTGGGCGCAGGTCTACGAGGCCTACCGGCGGCAGGTGATCGCGGGGCGGCTCCTCCGCGTCACCGGCCGCATCCAGCGGGAAGGGGCGGTGACGCATGTCGTCGCCCGCCATGTCGAGGATCTCTCCGCGCTGCTCGATTCCCTCGCCGCCGGCGCCCCGCCGCTCGACCCGGCCGGGCCGACGGACGAGGTCCGCCGCCCCGTCCCGCCCCAGCGCCCGCGCGCGATGCATCCGCGGGACCAGGCGCGCGCGCATTTCCCCGCCCGCCCCTGAGCGGCCGCGCCCCGGCCCTTTCCGGCCCGGCGCGAGGGCAGCCGGCGTCTTGCCGCCTTCCATGAAGCCCCTGCTTGGACTACAGCGCTATTCGAGCGCGAGCCGCCGCGGCCCTCCCCCGGCGGCTCCCCCGGAATGAAGGCCCGCGCGCGCCCGATCGCCAGCGGCGAGGAGAAGACATGAGCACGAAACCCCATCCCGAAGCCTGGTCCGCCCTCGCGGAGAAGGAGCTGAAGCGGAGCCCGGAGACGCTCGTCTGGGAAACGCCCGAAGGCATCCAGGTGAAGCCGCTCTACACCGAGGCTGATCTCGAAGGGCTTGGCCATCTCGGCTCCCTCCCCGGCCTCGCGCCCTTCGTGCGCGGCCCGAAGGCGACGATGTATGCGGGAAGGCCTTGGACGATCCGGCAATATGCCGGCTTCTCCACGGCGGAGGAATCGAACGCCTTCTACCGCAAGGCGCTCGCGGCGGGGCAGAAGGGCCTCTCCGTCGCTTTCGACCTCGCCACGCACCGGGGCTATGACAGCGACCATCCGCGGGTGATAGGCGATGTCGGCAAGGCCGGCGTCGCCATCGACTCGGTGGAGGACATGAAGATCCTCTTCGACGGCATCCCGCTCAACGAGATGTCCGTCTCCATGACGATGAACGGCGCGGTCATCCCCGTCCTCGCCTCCTTCATCGTCGCCGGGCTCGAACAGGGCGCGAAGCTCGGGGAGCTTTCGGGGACCATCCAGAACGACATCCTCAAGGAGTTCATGGTCCGCAACACCTATATCTATCCGCCGGAGCCGAGCATGCGGATCGTCTCCGACATCATCGGCTACACCGCCGCCAACATGCCGAAATACAATTCGATCTCGATCTCCGGCTACCACATGCAGGAGGCGGGGGCGAACCTCGTGCAGGAGCTGGCCTTCACGCTCGCCGACGGCAAGGAATACGTGAAGGCCGCCATCGAGGCGGGGCTGGACGTGGACGCCTTCGCCGGCCGCCTCTCCTTCTTCTTCGCCATCGGCATGAACGTCTTCATGGAGGCCGCGAAGCTCCGCGCCGCGCGCTTCCTCTGGCACCGGATCATGGAGGGCTTCGGGGCGAAGAAGGAAAGCTCCAAGATGCTCCGCACCCATTGCCAGACCTCGGGCGTGAGCCTGCAGGAGCAGGACCCCTACAACAACGTCGTGCGCACCGCCTATGAGGCGCTCGCCGCCGTGCTCGGCGGCACCCAGTCGCTCCACACCAACTCGTTCGACGAGGCGCTGGCGCTCCCCACCGAGTTCTCATCCCGCATCGCGCGGAACACGCAGCTCATCCTCCAGCACGAGACGGGGGTGACGAAGGTCGTCGATCCGCTCGCCGGCTCCTACTATGTCGAGGCGCTGACGGCGGAGCTGGCCGAGGCCGCCTGGAAGATCATCGAGGAAGTGGACGAGATGGGCGGCATGACGAAGGCGGTCGCCTCCGGCATGCCGAAGCTTCGGATCGAGGAGAGCGCGGCGAAGCGGCAGGCGGCGGTGGACCGGGGCGAGGAGGTGATCGTCGGCGTCAACAAGTATCGCCTCGCGAAGGAAGACCCGATCGAGATCCGGGACATCGACAATACGGCGGTCCGCGAATCGCAGATCGCCCGCCTCGCCCGCGTGAAGGAAAGCCGGGACGGGGCGGCATGCGAGGCCGCGCTTGCCGCGCTGGAGCGGGGCGCGAAGGAGGGGACGGGCAACCTCCTCGCCCTCGCCGTCGAGGCCGCGAAGGCGCGCGCCACGGTGGGCGAGATGTCAGACGCGATGGAGCGCGCCTTCGGCCGCCACCGCGCCGAGGTGAAGACCCTCGCGGGCGTCTACGGCGCCGCCTATGAGGGCGACGAGGGCTTCGCCGCCATCCAGCGCGACGTCGAGAGCTTCGCGGAGCGGGAGGGGCGGCGCCCCCGCATGATGGTCGTGAAGATGGGGCAGGACGGGCATGACCGCGGCGCCAAGGTCATCGCCACCGCCTTCGCCGATATCGGCTTCGACGTCGATGTCGGC
>JAUHWJ010000307.1 GCA_030424705.1 Alphaproteobacteria bacterium
CCTAGGGCGGAAGCCCATCTGATTGAATCGCTGAGGATTCCCCTCGGGGCCGAGTTCTGATTCAAGATGTCCGCCGGGGAAGGAGGCCGGCGGACATGTCGAAAGCCCTCTCCCTCGATCTCCGCGTCCGGGTCCTGAAGGCCGTGGCCGACGGCGCCAGCCATCGCGAGGCCGCCGCGCGCTTCGGCGTCAGCGCGGCGAGCGTGAGCCGGTGGCGGGCGCTTGAACGCCGCCAGGGCGACGCGCGTCCCGGCCCGCTCGGCGGCGACAGGCGATCCGCCCGCGTCGAAGCGCAGGCCCCGCTGATCAAGGAGCTGCTGGAGGCGGCGCCGGACGCCACCGTCGAGGAATTGCGCGCCGCGCTGGCCGGGCGCGGCCACGCCTTCGGCTACGGCACGCTGCAGCGCTTCTTCCGTCGCCACGGCATCACGCGCAAAAAAAGACGGCGCACGCCGCCGAGCAGAACCGCCCCGACATCCTGAAGCGCCGGCTGGCGTGGTTCGACGGCCAGCTCGACCTCGATCCGGATCGCCTCGTCTTCATCGACAAGACCTGGGCCAAGACCAACATGGCCCGCACCCACGGCCGCTGCCGGCGCGGCGAGCGCCTCCGCATGAGCGTCCCGCACGGGCACTGAAAGACCACCACCTTCGTCGCCGGGCTGGCGCGGCGAGGCATGGTCGCGCCGTTCGTCATCGGAGGCCCGATCAACCGAGACGCCTTCGAAACCTACGTGGCACGCGTGCTGGTTCCCGAACTGCGGCCCGGCGACATCGTGATCATGGACAACCTCTCCAGCCACAAGGGACCGAGGGTGCGAGACCTGATCGAGGCCGCCAGCGCCGAGCTGCGCTTCCTCCCGCCGTACAGCCCGGACTTCAACCCCATCGAGAACGCCTTCGCCAAACTCAAGGCGCTCCTGCGCAAGGCCGCCGAGCGCACCGTCGAGGGCCTCTGGGCCGCCATCGGCCGCATCGCCGACGCCTTCACCCCGGAAGAATGCGCCAACTGCTTCAGCGCATGCGGCTATGATCCAGACTGGTAGGATTCCGCTCTAGCCTCTCGGCCATGTCAGCAAAACGAGGCGCGTTAGGAAGTTCAAGGCACTCAAGGCGGATACTGGCTGCAAGCATCCTAGCCAGCGTAAACCGCTCGTGCAGAGGACGCCTTCGAGGCCCTTAAGCCCAGCGAAAAAAACGGCGCGGAAGGTTTGAGGATCGATCACAATTCTGAGGCGGCGCGGTGGGGAGCCCGGCGGGGGGTGGAAGCCCCAAGGCCCGGCGCTCGATCCGATCCTGCCGCGCTTCTCCCTCGCCCCTGCCGGGCGAGCCTGCCTCGCATCCTCGCAAGGCGCAGAGGGCGGGCAGAGGGGGCGAGCCGCAGCCCGCCCCCGTCATGTCAGACGAACCGGGCGAGGTTCATGCAGAGTGCGTTCCAACGCTCCTCGTAAGGGTCGCCATGCACGATGAGCGCATGCGCCATCAACGCCACGTCTGCCGTGCAGGTGATCGGCGCGCGGACCAGCCGCATGGCCAGATGGTTCGCCTCCTCAAGCGCATCGCTGTCGCCTTCATCGTTCGCCTGCGCCTCGGCTGCGACCCATCCGTGATAGAGCCGCCGCGCCTCCGTACCAGGCCGGGTGTTTGGCACGGCATAGGCAGAGGCTCCGGCGGCGAGGATCGAGCGCGCGGCCCGTTCTACCTTGCCGAGCGGGCTGTCAGGCTCCGGGGCGTTGGCACTCGCCGTAGCGATCACAAGTGCGGCGAGGTCGGCCAGCGTCGTGATCGGCGCGGACAACACGGCATCAAGCGCCGCGTCGGCCTTGTCGTCGGAGCCCTGCGGCCCGTCGAGTTGCGCCTCCGCATCCATCCACGCCCGGAAGCGCCGCGTCGCCTCCGTCTCTGGGGCAGGGAGCATGATGGGCGCGGCGGTCGCCTCAGTCATCGTCGTCATGGGTTCGTCCTCTCGGGATCGGGTTTCGACACGCAAGAGAGGGCCGAAAGGGGGGCGCGCGACAGGCTCAATTTCCACTGTTTCGCCACCGAACGCACAAGAATGCGCACAAGATCGCCGCTCGAACGCAGCTTAATGCGCACTAACCCCCTGAGAAGATTGGTAGCGGAGGAGGGACTTGAACCCCCGACACGCGGATTATGATTCCGCTGCTCTAACCAGCTGAGCTACTCCGCCACTGCGCGCGGGTTCTAGGGGCGCGCCCCCGCCCCGTCAAGCAGGAAACCTTTCAGCCCGGCAGGGGCATGGCGTGCCCCATCCCGGGCACGTCATAGCCCTTGCGGAAGCCCTCTCGCGCCGCGAGCGCGAGGTACCAGCGGCGCACGTTCGGGAACTCCGCGAGGTCGATCCGCTGCCATTCATAGCGGGAGGCCCAGGGCCAGATCGCGAAATCGGCGATGGAGAGGTCGCCCGCCACATGCTCCGCCTCGGCGAGCCGCCGATCGAGCACGCCGTAGAGCCGCCGCGTCTCGGCAGAGAAGCGTTCCTCGGCATAGGGCGCCTTGCCGGGGTTGAAGCGGAGGAAATGATGCGCCTGCCCGAGCATCGGGCCGAACCCGCCCATCTGCCACATCAGCCATTCGAAGACAGCCGCGCGCGCCGGCCCGGATGAGGGCAAGAAGCGCCCCGTCTTCTCGCCGAGCCACAGGAGAATCGCCCCGCTCTCGAACACCGTCTGACCGCTCTCACGGTCCCGGATCGCGGGGATCTTGTTGTTCGGGCTCACCTTCAGGAAGTCGGGCGCGAACTGCTCGTCCTTCGTGATGTCGACGGGATGGACCTCGTAGGGCAGCCCCATCTCCTCCAGCGCGATGGAGATCTTGCGGCCGTTCGGCGTGCTCCAGGTGTAAAGGTCGATCATCGCGGGCTCCCGTTTCTCACCCCGGAACCCTATCGCCGCCGCCGGTTCGCGCAAGCGCATTGACAATGAACGACCGTTCGTTTCTATCAAGCCGCATGGCGAGACAGGCGGGATCGCAGGGGGCGGAGACGGCGGAGCGGGCGCGGCGCGCCGCGCTTTCGCTCTTCGCCCGGCACGGCTACGCCGCCGTCTCGATGCGGGAGATCGCGGCCGAGACAGGCGTGGGCGCCGCCGCGCTCTACAACCATTTCGCAACGAAGCAGGACCTCCTGACCGAACTCATGGTGAAGCATCTCGAGGCGCTCCTCGCCGCGTGGGATGCGGAGCCGGAAGCGGCGGCGGAGACGGAGCCGCGCGCGGCACTCGCCGCCTTCGCGCGCTTCCATCTCCGCTTCCACGCCGCGCGACGTGACGCCGTCTTCGTCTCCACGATGGAACTCCGAAGCCTCGACCAGCCGAATTTCCACCGGGTCGAACGGCTCCGCCGCGCGTGGGAGGACCGGATGGAGGCCATCATCCGGCGCGGGGCGGAGGCCGGGATCTTCCGCGCCCCTGAGCCGCGGATCGCGACGATGGCGCTGATCGGGATGCTGACGGGGGTGACGAACTGGTACCGCCCCGCCGGCCGGCTGCCCGCTTCCGCCATAGAAGCCCTGCATGTAGAAATGACGCTCAGCGCCCTCGGCGCCGCGATGACGGGAGATGACGCATGTTCGCCGCATCCATGAACTTCGCCCTCGGCGACGACATCGAGAGCCTCAGGGAGGCGACACATCGCTGGGCGCAGGAGCGGGTCGCGCCCCTCGCCGCCGAGATCGACAGGACGAACGCCTTTCCCATGCATCTCTGGAAGGAGATGGGCGACCTCGGCCTCCTCGGCGTCACCGTGGAGGAGGAGTATGGCGGGCTAGGCCTCGGCTATCTCGCCCATTCCGTCGCGGTGGAGGAGGTGAGCCGCGCCTCGGCCTCGGTCGGCCTCTCCTACGGCGCGCATTCCAATCTCTGCGTCAACCAGATCAGGCTGAACGGCACGGAGGCGCAGAAGCGCCGCTATCTTCCCGGCCTCATCTCGGGCGAACATGTCGGCGCCCTCGCCATGTCCGAATCCGGCGCGGGCTCGGATGTGATGGGCATGAAGCTACGGGCCGAAAAGCGTAA
>JAUHWJ010000308.1 GCA_030424705.1 Alphaproteobacteria bacterium
GATCCCGATGGCGGCGCGCCGCGCGAGGTGCCGGAGCGAGAGGGCGGAGAGCGGCGCGTCCGTCGCGAGGATGACGATGATCGACCCCTGCTCGCGCGGCAGGAGCCGCCCCTCCGTCATCGTCCGCCCCACGGGCTTCCCGAGGATCGTGAGCCAGGGCCGGATTCCGTGATTGGCCTGCACGAGCGCGCCAACCGTGTAGGCCGCCCCCCCGATCCGCGCCCGGCGGGAGGCGGTTCCCGTCCCGCCCTTGAACTCGTAGGCGATCATGCCGTTCCCGCCGCCGACCGAGCCCTCCGCCACCGGCCCCGTCGCCGCCGCATCGAGCGCCGCGACGGCGTGCTCGGGCGTCACATGCAGCGCGTTGATGTCGTTGAGCACGCCGTCATAGGTCTCCGCCACCACCGGCATCGCCCAGGCGTGCTCCGCGCCGAAATAATCGGCGTAGCGCTCGATCATCCAGCGCGTCGCGCCGTGATGCGCGGCGCCGACGCCGTGGGTGTTGGTGATGAGGATCGGGCCGGCGAGATAGCCGGCGTCCTCGATCCAGTGCGTGCCGGTCATCTCCCCGTTGCCGTTGAGCGTGAACTGCCCGGCGCGGACGGGGCGCGGCCAGCCCCGCTCCTGCCGGGGGAGGATCGCCGTCACCCCCGTCCGCATCCGCCGCGCGGGGTCGGTCAGCGTCGTTAAGCCGACCGCGACGCCCGGAACGTCCGTGATCGCGTTCCAGGGGCCGGGCTCGCCCGGGAAGGGCAGGCCGAGATCGCGGGCGCGGGGTTTCGTCATGGTGCTGCCTCACGTCTTGTGGCGCCGCGGCGGCTTGCCGTGCTGACGGCCGCCGGAAAACAGGGGATCGACAGGGCATTCGGCTTACCCTGAAGACCCGCCAAGACGATCTCGCCCGGAATCGAGGTCCAACGCCAGCGGTTTGGAGGCCGGCTCCCCGTTTCTTCCGGACGGGAGACCCGTTTCAGGCGGACAGGGACCTATTTCGCGGAAGGAGGGAAGCGCGCGGGCATGCCGGAGCCTTCCGGGGGCATGGCCCCTCGGCCCGAATCCGGCGCCGTCAACCGCCGATGGACCGTCCGTTTCGGGATCTTTATTCCGCGGCGTCAGGTGCGGGCGGGAGCGCCCTTTCGAAGGCCCGGCGCGGCGGACATGAACGCGGCGAGCGAGTCATTGAACGCCCCGGGCCTGTTGAAGAACGGCGCGTGTCGGCCCTCGGGAATGTCCTGCGGGGCACCGCGCCAGATCGCGCCGTAGCGAAGCCCGGCGATGTAGATGTGGTCGAGGAACGGATCGTCCGCGCCGTTCAGCACGGTGAAAGGAATCGCGCCCTCCCGCAGCATCCGCATCTGGCGCGGCCAGTCCGTCACCCCGAGGCGGGAGATCATGTGGGCGCGGGCGCGGCCGTCCGTCCGGTCGATGTTCGCGTGCATGAAGGCGCTTTCGGGGGAAAGAGGCGCGGTGGCGTCGGCGGCGAAGCGGCGGCGCTCCTCCCCGGTGAAGTATTGCTTGCCGGCGAGGACGACATGGCTCTTCGCGTCGTAGCCGCGGGCGAAATCGTCCGGCACGATGTTGAGCGGGGAGGTTCCTGTGATCGCGAGGCCGGAGAAGGCCGCCGGGTTCCGGGCGGTAAGCTCCAGCGCGACATAGCCGCCGAGCGACCAGCCGAGGACGAAGGGCACCGCCAGCCCGAGCGCGGCCATCACGTCCTCCGCCACATCGGCGTAGGCTGGCACGTTGTAATGCGCCTCCGGATCGGCGTTGACGGAGGCGCCGTGGCCGGGCAGGTCGAAGGCGACGAGGCGGCGGCGGCCGTGAAAGGCGGAGAACTGGTGGAGGAACGCCTCCTTGCAGGCGGAATTGCCGTGGATCAGCAGAATCGGCGGCCCCTCCGGGCGCTCGGGCGCGCCGCTGTCGGCCACGGCGACGAGACCGGCGCGCGTCCTGAGCATCCGCTCCTTCGCGCCGAGCCGCGCCTCCCGTTCGGCGCGCCGCACGCCGCGCCGGCGGCGCGCCTGGAAGCCGGAGAGGAGCGCGGCGGAGGCCTCGCGCGCCTCCTGGATCATGCCCCAGAGGCCGCCGGGATAGAACGCCATCACGGCGATGATCAGCGCGCCGGAGATCACGTTGCGCCAGGGGCCGAGCCCCGCCATCGCCTCGGAAAGGATCGTCAGCGCGACTGCGGCCACGACCGGGCCCCAGAGCGTGTCGGCGCCGCCGACGAGCAGCATCGAGAGGATCAGCGTCAGCGAGCCGAGCCCGAACATGTCAGGCGGGGCGACGCGCACATAGGAGCCGTAGAACCCGCCCGCCAGCCCGGTGAAGAGCGCGCTAGCCATCAGCGTCAGGAGCCGGGTCCGCGCCTCCCCCACGCCGCGAGCGACGGCGTAGTGCTTGTTCTTCTTCAAGGCCACGATCGCGCGCCCGAGGCGGGAGCGGATGACGAGATGGAGGAACGCGAGCGCCGCGACGAGCAGCGCGAGGGCCGCGTAGTAATAGCCGATCCGCCCGTCGGACGTCAGCCGGTAGCCGAAGATCGAAAGCGCGGGCAGCGTCACCATGCCGGAGGTTCCGCCGGTGACGGAGGACTGACTGATGACGACCTGAAACAGAAGCTGCGAGAAGGCGATGGTGACGAGGATGCTGTAGATCCCGCCCAGCCGCAGCGCCGGCAGCGCCACCAGGGCGGCGAAGGCCATCGCGATCGGCCCGGCCAGCAGCACCGCGAGCCAGGGGTTCACGCCGAGCGATTTCGCGAGGATTCCGTAGGCTTAGACGCCGACCGCGAAGAGCGCGACATGCGCGAAGCTGAAGAGGCCGCCATAGCCGAAGGAGAGATCCCAGCTCGCCGCCACGATGGCGAAGATTAAGGCGAGGATCATCACGTGGCGGTGATAGCTCGCGTCCACGAAGAGCGTGAAGTCTCCAAAACTTCGGCGCCGGGCGTCGTATGCAGACGGCCCGGCCCGCTGCGGCGGATGGCCCGGCGCCCCGCTTCATGTAGTCTGGTCGGCGCAAACGAACTTTGGATCGCGGGTGGAGGCATAGATGAAGATCCTGCTGGCGGAAGACGACAGGCGATCCGCGGAATTCATCCGGCGCGGCCTTGGCGAACATGGCCACAGCGTCGAGCATGTTGAGGACGGGCGGGACGCCCTGACCTTTTGCCTCTACAATCCTTGCGACGTGATCATTCTCGACCGGATGATGCCGGGGATGGACGGCCTCGCCGTGCTGAAGGCGCTGCGCGCGGCGGGGCGCAAGACACCGGTGATTTTCCTGACGGCGATGGGCGACGTCGATCAGCGGGTCGAGGGGCTGTCGGCTGGCGGGGACGACTATCTCGTGAAGCCGTTCCACTTTTCCGAGCTGCTGGCCCGGATCGAGGCGGTGGCGCGGCGGCCAGCCGCAGAGATCAAGTCGACGCGTCTTGTAGTCCACGACCTTGAGCTGGACCTTCTGACACGCACCGCGCGGCGCGGCGGCGCGGCGATCGAGCTTCTAGCCAAGGAGTTCGCGCTCCTCGAAGTCCTTATGCGAAACGCCGGCCGCGTCGTCACACGCACGATGCTTCTGGAGCAGGTATGGGATTTCAACTTCGACCCGAAAACCTCGGTAATCGAGACCCATATGAGCAGACTTCGCGCGAAGATCGACAAGCCGTTCGACACGCCGCTGATCCACACGATGCGAAACGCCGGCTACTCGATCCATGCGCCCAGGTGATCTGCTTTCCGGGGCGGCGTTCAAGGCGGCGGCGCTCTCGATCCTGATCTTTCTCGTTGTCGCGTCTCTCGCCGGTTTCGCGATAATGGAGAGCGTTCGGCGGGCGATGACGAACGAGCTCAATGCGCAGATTTTGGCCGAACTTGTCCTTTTCGACGACATCTACCAACGTGACGGGCCCAAAGGGGTCGTCGATGCGGTGGATGAGCACCAGTGAGTCGTTCACCACGATGCCGGATAAACCAAACAGGCCGAATAGCGACAACATGGTCATGTCGATGCCGAGTGCATAGTGGCCAG
>JAUHWJ010000309.1 GCA_030424705.1 Alphaproteobacteria bacterium
GGACGCTCGTGGTCGGTTCGCTCTCGAAGAGTCACGTGATGACCGGGTTCCGGCTCGGCTGGGTGGTCGGGCCGGAGGCCGCCATCGAGGCGATGCGCTGTCTCGCCAACGGCACGACCTATGGCGTTCCGGGCTTCATCCAGGACGCGGCGGAGACGGCTCTGCGCGAGGGCGCGGCGGAGGAGGCGGAGGTCGCAGCGCTCTACACCCGCCGGAGGAACCGCGCCGTCGCCGCGCTTGCAGGCTCCGCCGTCGCCGTCTCGCCGCCGCAGGGCGCGATGTATGTGATGCTCGACATCCGGGCCACGGGGATGGGCGGGGAAGAGTTCGCGATGGCGCTCCTCGAACGCGAGCGCATCGCGGTGATGCCCGGCGAAAGCTTTGGCGAGGCGGCGGCGGGCCATGTCCGTGTCGCGCTGACGATACAAGACGAGGCGATGGTTGCGGCGCTCCGCCGCCTGGCGCGGTTTGCGGAGAGCCTGAGGGAGGCGGCATGACGATCACGATTCTCGATGGCGGGATGGGGCAGGAGTTGATTGCGCGGGCCGGCTCCGCGCCGACCCCGCTCTGGGCGACTTCGGTGATGCTGGAGCGGCCGGAACTCGTCCGCGCCGTCCATGACGACTATTTCGCCGCCGGGGCGGAAGTCGCGACCGCGAACAGCTACGCCGTGCTCAGGGATCGTCTGACGGCCCGCGGTCTCGAACACCGCTTCCGCGACCTGCACGAGACCGCTTGCCGCATCGCGGCGGAGGCGCGGGACGCGCACGGGGCGGGCCGCGTCGCCGGCTCGCTCGGGCCCATCGGCGCCTCCTACCGGCCCGAACTCGCGCCGCCCGCGGATCAGGCGGCTGAGGTCTACGCCGAGATCGCTCGGATCCAGGCTCCCTTCGTCGATCTCTACATCTGCGAGACGATGGCCTCGGTGGAGCAGGCCCGTGGCGCCCTCATGGGCGCGTCTGTCGCGGGCAAGCCGGTCTGGCTTTCGATCACGGTCGCGGATGCGGACGGCGCCTGGCTTCGCTCGGGCGAACCGGTGGAGGCGATCCTGCCGGTCGTCGCCGAGCTCTCGCCGGCCGCGCTGCTCGTGAACTGCTCGACGCCCGAGGCGGTGAGCGCCGCGCTGCCGCGTCTCGCCGGGGCGGGCGTTCCGCTCGGCGCCTACGCCAACGGCTTCACGCATATCGCGGAGGCCTTCCTGAAGGATCGGCCGACCGTCGCCGCGCTTACCGCCCGGCGCGATCTCGACCCCGCAGCCTACCTCGCCTTCGCCGAGTCCTGGGCGGCGGCGGGAGCGGAGATCATCGGTGGGTGCTGCGAGGTCGGACCGGCGCATATCGGCCTCCTCTCCGCGACGCTCCGCCGCGCCCCGGAGCCTGCAGCGGCCTGAGCCGACTTCGCGCACGCTCTCGCCTGCACGTATTGCGTGTGGTATCAGGCCACGCAAAGTCGCATGGTATTTGCGAGGGGCGAATGAACAAAGGGTCTTTGCGGGACATTCTGGAGCGGTTCGAGGCGCGGGTCTGGACGGAACGCGACCCGAACGCGCTCGACGAACTTCTCGCCGCCGATGCGGTGGTGGACGGGCTCGACACCGAGGCGCAGGAAAGCGCCCGCGCGTTCGACGCCGTGCGTCGGCTCCTCCTTGAACAGTTCGACGACATTCGTGTGGTGATCGACCGGAGCATCGAGGAAGGCGAGTGGATTGCCGCCACCGCCGCCATTCTCGCCCGGCATCGCAAGTCTGGGAAGGAAGTGGCGACGCGCACCCAGATGATGGTCCGCATCCATCAGGGCCGCGTCGTTGAGGGCCACAATCTCATAGACTTCATGACCGCGTTCGAGCAGATCGGACTCCTGCCCGAGCGTTCTCTTGATTTCTGCCTCATGGGCCGGCGCCCCCGCTTCTGAAGCCGGTCAGGCCCCGTCCTCCCGCGGCAGCGCGCCGCCGCAATGCGGGCAAGTGCCCGAACCGGCGAGGCGGGAGGCGGCCTCTGCATGCACCTCGGCCGCATCTTCAGTCGAAAGCCCGTATTCCTTGCGCCGCCGCTCGAGCGCCGGCGCGTCGTCGAGCATCACGCGCCCGTCGAGCAGTGCGGTGAGATAGTCCCGCCGCATCGCGGCGCGCCTGGCGGCCATCTCCGCGGTGATCCCGCCGGCGAGGATGCCTGCAGGGAGGGCTGCGATGCCGATGCCGATGGCCGTCACGAAGCCGCCAAAGACCTTGCCCGCCACTGTCACAGGCGTCACGTCCCCGTAGCCGACGGTGGTGAGCGTGGCGATCGCCCACCACATCGCGGCCGGGATCGAGCCGAACGCCTCCGGCTGCGCTTCCCGCTCCACAAGATAGGCTCCGGTCGCAGTCAGCACGAGGAGGACGAAGAGGATCGCGAAGCTGACGAGAAAGGCCCCCGCCTCCCGCCGGAGAACATGGACGATCATCGTGAAGGCGGGCGAATAGCGGGAGAGCTTGAAGATGCGCAGCAGGCGCACGACGCGCAGCGCCCTCAGATCCGCCCCGAGAAAGAAGAGGAGATAGAACGGCGCGATGACGAGGAGGTCGATCAGCGCGCCCGGCGTGCGCATCCATCGTAGCCGCGCGCGCCAAGGCGGCCCCTCCGTCCCTGGCGCCTCGACGGAGGACCAGAGCCGGAGCGCGTACTCCGCCGTGAAAATGGCGATGGAGACCGCCTCGAACGCGGCGAAACTCGCCTCATGGTGATGGTAGATCGTGGGCACCGTCTCGAGGATCACCGCGAGAACGTTCACGAGGATCAGGCATATGAGGAAGGCGTCGACGATGCGCCCCGCCCGCTCGCCGCGGCGCGGCTCCAGCAGGTCATAGCAACGCCTGCGGATCGTCATGGCCGTTCCCTCCCGCGTCTATCCCCCGCCGAGCGCCGCGTTGACCTCCTCGACGGCGTCCATCGCGGCGATCATGTCCTCCCGCGTCATGTCGAACTGGCCCATCGTGATGCGGATGACGTAGCGCCCCTCGTGCATCGTCTGGGTGAGGTAGGTCCGCCCGTCGGCGTTGATCGCCTCCAGCAGCGCCGTCGTTCGCCCGTTCCCCGCCTTGTGCGCGAAGGTGAAGAGCGCGAGGCGGCGCCCGGTGACGATCTCAAGGCCGTCCATGCAGGCGATCCGCGCCTCCGCCTCCGCCGTCCATTCCACATGATCGCGGATGCGGCGGCGGAGCCCTTCGAGCCCGTAGGCGCGGATCAGGAACCAGAGCTTCAGCGCGCGGAAGCGGCGGCCGAGGGGGAGGGTCCATTCGGAATAGTTCACGATCCCGTCCGCCCCGCCCGTTTCCAGGTAGGACGGACGGAGGCCGAGGGTGCGGACCTGCTCTGAAGGGTCCTTGAGAAACTGGACCGAGCAGTCGAAGTTCGCGCCTAGCCATTTGTGCGGGTTGAAAACGATGCTGTCCGCCCGCTCGACCCCGGCCCAGAGCGTCCGGAACTCCGGGCAGATCATGGCGGAGCCGGCCCAGGCTGCGTCGACATGCGTATAGAGCCCTTCCTCCTCCGCCACGTCGAGAACGGCGGAGACGGGGTCTATCGCGCCGATGGAGGTGCCGCCGACGCAGAGGACGATTCCGGCGGGCGCGAGGCCCGCCGCGCGGTCCGCCCGGATGGCCTCGCGCAGCAGGTCGGGGCGCATTCCGTAGTCGGCGTCCGTGCCGATCTTCACGAGATTGTCCTGCCCCACGCCGGCGATCCAGCAGGCCTTGTCCACGCTCGAATGGGTCTGGGCGGAGGCGTAGATGCGCGGCTTCGCCTCCCCGGCGACGCCGGAGCGGATGCCGCGCCAGCCCATCGACCGCTCCCGCATCGTCAGCACGGCGCAGGTTGTGGCGGTCGAGGCGCTGTCCTGGATCAGGCCCCTGAAGCCTTCGGGCAGGCCGAGCGCCTGGCGGAGCCAATCCACCATCCGCGTCTCCATCTCCGTTCCTGCGGGGCTGCCCTGCCAGATCAGGAGGTTGGCGGAGATGGCGTTGGCGAGTTGTTCGGCGAGG
>JAUHWJ010000310.1 GCA_030424705.1 Alphaproteobacteria bacterium
AGTTGCGCGCGTTTCCCACGGATACGGAATCCTTCGATGACGTCGCGGGGCGTCATCCCGCGTTCACGTGAAGATAAGGTATAGGGATGCGCGATCAATGCGTCGACCCTGCGGCGGCGGCGCGCGGGGCCTTCTTCCTTTCGGCCCCGGGCCCGATCCGGGGCCCCGCCGAACGAAGCGCCGGGGCGTCCGAAGCCCGGCGAAAAGCCTCTGAAACAATTCATCACGACTTTTTCTAAACAAACTCAAGCCTCCGACCACGATTTCCATGGAAATCGCCCGAATCCGGCCCTTCGGGCCCGGCCTCTCAAGCCGATTGACCGCGCGCCCCGCCCCTGCCCTAATGCGCGGGACCGGGAGCATAACCCGGCGCCGGGAGAGATCGCCCATGACCCGCGTGATGATCGTGGAGGACGAGCCGCATATCGTCGAGAGCCTCAGCTTCCTCTTCGCGCGGGAGGGGTTCGACGTCCGTGCGATCGATGACGGCGCCGCCGCCCTCAAGGCGATGGAGGACGAGCCGCCGGACGTTCTGGTGCTGGACGTGATGCTGCCGGGCCTCGACGGGTTCGAACTCCTGCGCCGCCTTCGCGCCGCGCCCGCGCTGAAATCCCTCCCCGTCCTCATGCTCACCGCGAAGGGCCAGCGCCGCGACCGGGAGATCGCGGAGGCCGCGGGGGCGGACCGGTTCATGACCAAGCCCTTCTCCAACGCAGAACTCGTCGCCGCGGTGAAGGCCCTCGCGGCCCCCGCCTGAGATGAACGGCCCCGGCTTCACCGGCGGGGAGCGCGAGCCGCCGCCGCTCACGCCCGCGGAAGCGGAGGCGGACGCCGCCGGCTTCGCCGCCGCCCGGGCGCGGGACGCGGCGCTGATCCTGCCGCTCTTCGGCGCGCTCCTCTTCCTCCCGCCGCTCGTCGGCGTCTTCGCGACGGATGCGCGGCTCCTCGGCGTGCCCCTCATCGTCGTCTGGCTCTTCGCCGCCTGGGGGCTGCTCATCGTCCTCGCCTGGCGGCTGTCGCGCCGCCTCGCGCGGATCCTGGCGGAGGCCGACGGGGGCGGCGGATGACGGTCTCCCCCGACGCCATCCTCCTCGTCTCGCTCGCCTATGTGGCGCTCCTCTTCGGCCTCGCCTGGTGGGTGGACCGGCGGGCGGCGCGCGGCGGCGGGCGCTGGCTCCGCTCGCCCGTCATCTACACGCTCTCCCTCTCGGTCTACTGCACGGCCTGGACATTCTACGGCGCGGTCGGCTCCGCGGCGCGGAACGGGCTCGAATTCGTGACGATCTATCTCGGCCCCACCATCCTCTTCATCGGCTGGTGGTGGCTGATCCGGAAGCTGGTGCGGATCGGGCGGACCCACCGGATCACCTCGATCGCGGACATGATCTCCTCCCGCTACGGCAAGTCCGGCCCGCTCGCCGCCTTCGCCACCATCGTCGCAGTGACGGCGACGACGCCCTATATCGCGCTCCAGCTCCAGTCCCTCACACTTTCCTACGAGGCGATCACCGGCGGCGACCCGAGCCAGGACGCCGCCATCGCCGCCGTCGCCGCGCTCGGTCTCGGGCTCTTCACCATCCTCTTTGGCACCCGGACGCTGGACGAGAACGAGCGGCATCACGGCGTCGTCGCCGCGATCGCGGTCGAGGCGGTGGTGAAGCTCGCCGCCCTCGTCGCGGTCGGTCTCTACGCGATCTGGTGGGTCGCCGGCGGGCTCGACGCGACCTTTGTCGAGACGGACGCGGAGGCGCTGAAGCTCGACCAGCTCTTCGACGCGCGCTGGGCCGCGCTCATGTTCCTCTCGGCCACCGCCATCATCTGCCTGCCCCGGCAATTCCAGGTGACGGTGGTGGAGAATACGGACGAGCGGCATCTCCTCACCGCCTCATGGATGTTCCCGGCCTATCTCCTCCTCATCTCGCTCTTCGTCCTTCCCATCGCCGCCGTGGGCGCCATGGCGGGAACGGGCGGGAACCCCGATCTCTACGTCCTCACCCTGCCGCTGAAACGGGGGGACGACGCGCTGGCGATCCTCGCCTTCATCGGCGGCTTCTCCGCGGCGACCTCGATGGTGATCGTCTCCACCATTGCGCTCTCCACCATGGTCTCGAACCACATCGTCGCCCCGCTCTCGGTTCGGCTCATGGCGCGGGAGGGGGAGGAGCGGTCGGGCGACGTGCGGAACGCACTCCTCGCCTCGCGGCGCGTGGCGATCCTCTTCATCCTTTGCCTTGGCTATGTCTATTTCCGCGTCTCCGGTCGGTCGGACGCGCTGGCCGCGACCGGCCTCATCGCCTTCTGCGGCGTGGCGCAGTTCCTGCCCGCGCTTCTCGCCGGCATCTTCTGGCGCGGGGCGACGAAGGCGGGGGCCGCGGCGGGGCTCGCGGTCGGCTTCGCGCTCTGGCTCTGGACGCTCTACCTCCCAAGCTTCGGCGGCGATGTCGCGATCCCCGCCTCGGTGCTGGCGGAGGGGCCCTGGGGCCTCTCCTGGCTCAGGCCGCACGGCCTCTTCGGGGCGGAAGGGACGGACCCGCTGGTCCACGCCACGGTCTGGAGCGTCGGGCTCAACGCCGCGACGCTCGTCCTCGTCTCGCTGATGACGACGATGAGCCCGCTCGAACGCCTGCAATCCACGCTCTTCGTCGGCGCATTCCGGGCGGAGCCGATCCGCGCCTTCTCCCTGGTCCGCCGTTCCGCCGCCTCGACCGACCTCTACATCCTCGCGCAGCGCATCCTCGGCTCGGGGCCGGCGACGGCCCTCTTCCAGAGCGCGGCTGCGCGGCAGGGCAAGGCCACCGGCCTGCCGGACCCGACGCCCGTCTTCATCTCGGGGCTGGAGCGCAACCTCGCCGGCTCGGTCGGCGCCGCCTCCGCCCATGCGATGGTGAACCGCATCGCGGGGGGCGAGACGATCTCCATGGCCGAGCTGGTGGAGATCGCGGACGAGAACGCCAAGCTCCGCCGCGCGACCGAGGCGCTCCGCGCCAAGACGGCGGAGGCAGAGCAGACGGCCCGCCAGCTCCGCGCCGCGAACGAGCAGCTCCGCACACTGGACGCGCGGAAGGACGAATTCCTGAGCCAGGTGAGCCACGAGCTTCGCACGCCCATGACCTCGGTGCGGAGCTTCGCGGAAATCCTGGAGACGAACCCCGATCTCGACGCTGCCAAACGCCGCCGCTTCGCCGGCATCATCCAGGCCGAAAGCCTCCGCCTCACCCGCCTCCTCGACGAGATCAGGGACCTCTCATTTCTCGACGACCCAAACGCCGGGGCGGAGCTTCGCCCGGTGGACGCCGAGGCGGCGCTGGACGCGGCGGCGGAGATCGCCCTCGCGCCCCATCAGGCCGGGCGCGTTGAGCTCATCTGGGCGGGGCGCAGCGGCGGCGCGACGATCTTGGCGGATCCGGACCGGCTGGCGCAGGTCTTCATCAACCTCATCTCCAACGCCGTGATCCACAACGACAAGGACGTGGCCCGGCTGACTCTGGCGACGCGCGCGGAAAACGGCGAATGGACCCTCGAAGTCTCCGACAACGGCCCCGGCGTCGCCGAGGAAGACCGGGAGCGCATCTTCGAGACCTTCTTCCGCCGCTCCACCAAGGGCTCCGCCGGGCTCGGCCTGCCGATCTGCCGCAAGATCATGCGGCTCTTCGACGGCGGCATCGAGATCGCGGAAGCGGAGGACGGGGCGCGCTTCGTGCTCCGCGCGCCGCTCGCAGCGGCGGCGCGGGCGGCTGAGTGAGGGGGGCGGTCAGGAAACTGCCCGGCGCATCAGGTGGGCATGCGCGGCTCAATTGTCGTCATCGTCGGCCGTTCCCGCCCGAATGGTGCGCTCGGCGACCTGCGCGCGAAAGCTCTCGGCGGCCGGCCCCGTCAACTCGCCCGTCCAACGAAGGAACCTAATCTCGTTTTCACACGAGTTTTCCGCCGCCTTCATGGTGATTCCAGCATCCGAGAGCGCGGTATTGATCTCGCTCACCTGCTCTGTGGTCAGAAGCG
>JAUHWJ010000311.1 GCA_030424705.1 Alphaproteobacteria bacterium
CTGGCGCGCACCTTCGGATCGGAGGTTTTCTATGGCGACGCGACCAAGACGGACGTGATGCGCGCCGCCGGCGCGGAGCAGGCGGACGCGATCTTCTACTGCATCAACGACCGCGAGGGGGCGAAACTCGCAGTGGCGCGGATGAAGCAGCGCTGGCCGCATCTGAGGCTCTTCGCCGCCGCCTATGACCGGTTCCAGGAGCTTGAACTCCGCGCCGCCGGGGCCGACCATGTGATCCGCGAGACGCGGGAGAGCGCCATCGCCCTCGCCTCCGAGGCGCTCGCCGCCCTTGGCGACGAGGCCGCGGTGGACGAGCTGGTCGAGGAATTCCGGCGCCGGGACGAAGAGATGCTGCGCCTCCAGGCCGAACTCGGCATGGAGGAAGGCGCGGAGAAGATGCGCCAACGCTATTCCGTCGTCTGAGGCCGGGCTCGGGTTGACTCGCAAGAGGCCGGGGCCTAGAGGCTCCGCACGCCGCCGCCCGTTGGGGCGGTGGTTCACTTTGGCGTTCGCGGCCGCCGCAAGGCGGGCCCTGTCGTCCGGTTCGAGCCGGAAGAGGAGAGCGCCCCGATCGGTCCGCGGCGATTTCAGCCGCAACATGAGGTTTTGAACGATGACGAAGCGCACCGCTGCGAAGCACAAGATCGACCGCCGCATGGGCGAGAATATCTGGGGACGCCCGAAATCCCCGGTCAACAAGCGCGAATACGGCCCGGGCCAGCATGGCCAGCGCCGCAAGGGCAAGATGTCCGACTTCGGGCTTCAGCTCCGCGCGAAGCAGAAGCTGAAGGGCTATTACGGCGACCTGACGGAAAAGCAGTTCCGCAAGATCTACGCTGAGGCGGACCGGGTGCGCGGCGACACGGGCGAGAATCTCGTCGGCCTGCTCGAGTCGCGGCTCGATGCGGTGATCTATCGCGCGAAGTTCGCGCCGACCGTCTTCGCCGCGCGGCAGTTCGTGAACCATGGCCACCTGCTGGTGAACGGCAAGCGCGTGAACATCCCCTCCTATCGCTGCGCCCCCGGCGACGTGATCGAGGTGCGGGAAAAGTCCCGCCAGATGACCGTCCTGCTCGAAGCGGTGCAGCTCCCCGAGCGCGACGTGCCGGAATACGTGATCGCCGACCATTCGAAGATGAGCGCCACCTTCGTGCGCCGCCCGTCGCTCTCCGACGTGCCCTATGCGGTGCAGATGGAGCCGAATCTGGTGGTCGAGTACTACGCGAAGAACTGACGCGCCTGCTCTGCGGCGAAGGAACGGCGGCTCCGGCCGCCGTTTTTTTGCCCGGCTCTGCGCCCGAATGCGGAAAAATCGGAAAAAGGTGGCGAAAGTCACACCCCGGTCACGCCGGGCGGGTTAACGAAGCCTTATCGAGGCGTTCGCGCCGCAGGTGTTTCAACCAGGAATTTCACCGGGATCGGCCGGGGCGCGTTGGCGGCGACGGGAGGGGTTGGTTCTTCCGTTGCAGCCAGGAGACAGGCGCGTCGCGGCGGGGGGGACCTCGTGAAGCCGAGACCATACACTTGCCGGGCGTCCGCCCGCAAAGCCCCCCGGATCGCTCCGGGGGGCGTTTTTCTTTCTCACGCCAGCGTCACGCACCCTGCGCATGAAGCGGGGGAAGGGGTCCGGCCCCGATTCGCCGCTGGCGACTCTCCCTGTCGGCCGGATCCTTTCCGACTGTCCCTCTACGCAGTCGCCCCTCGCGGGGCTCGTTCTCTCAACTGCCCCCGGCTCCGGCCGGGGGCGCCTTTCACCCGTTCGCGCGGATCGTCGCGTTCTGGGGGTCGTAGGGGCTGTCTTCCGTCACCGTTGCGGGCCAGAGGGCGCCAAGCATCCGGACTTCGAGCCGGGTTCCGGGCGCTGCGAGGGCCGGGCGGACATAGCCGAGGCCGATCTGCTTGCCGAAGGCGACGGAGTATCCGCCCGAGGTGAGCCGGCCGACGACCTCACCGCCGGAGAGCAGCGCCTCCCGCCCCCAGGGGTCCGCATCCGCCGGCCCGTCGATCAACAGGGTTACGCATTTCGCCCGGACGCCCGTGGCGACCATCGCCGCCTTGCCGCGGAACTCCTTCTCCATGTCCACGAACCGGTCCAGCCCCGCCTCGAGCGGCGTCGCGTCCCGCCCGAGATCGGAGCCGAAGGCGCGGTAGCTCTTCTCCTGCCGGAGCCAGTTCATCGCGCGCGCGCCGCAGAGCTTCATCCCGTGCTTCGCGCCGGCGGCTTCGAGCAGGTCGAAGAGATGGTTCTGCATCTCGATCGGATGATGCAGCTCCCAGCCGAGCTCCCCGGTATAGGCGACGCGGATCGCCTTCACGGGGACCATGCCGAGGTCGATCCGCTTCGCGGAAAGCCAGGGGAAGGCCTTGTTCGTCAGCGCCGTTTCCGGGTCCGGCGCAACGATGATCTCCTTCAGGATGTCGCGGCTCCGCGGCCCGGCGAGGGCGAAGACGCCCCATTGGGTGGAGACGTCCTGCACCTCGATCCAGCCGAACTCGGCGCGCTTCGCCGCGGCCTCCTTGACGAGATAGTCGTGGTCATAGGCCTGCGCGGCGCCCGCGGTGACGAGGTAGTATTCGTCCTCCCCCTCCCGCACGATGGTGAATTCCGTGCGCACCGTTCCGGCGTCGGTCAGCCCGTAGGTGAGGTTGATGCGGCCGATCTTCGGCAGCCTGTTGCAGGTCAGCCAGTCGAGAAACGCGGTCGCGCCCGGCCCGGCGACGCGGTGCTTGGTGAAGGCGGTGGCGTCGAAAAGACCCGCCGTCTCGCGCACCGCCTTCGCCTCCGCCTCCGCGAAGGGCCACCAGCCGCCGCGGCGGAAGGAGCGGCTCGCATGGTCGTCGAAGCCTTCCGGCGCGAAATAGATCGGGCGCTCCCAGCCGTTCACCTGCCCGAACTGCGCGCCGCGGGCCTTCATGCGGTCAAAGCAGGGCGCGGTGCGGAGCGGACGCGCCGCCTCGCGCTCTTCGTCGGGGTGGTGGAGGATGAAGACGTGCTCGTAGCATTCCTCATTCTTTCGGCGGGCGTATTCGCGGTTGACCCAGCCGCCGAAGCGCCGCGGGTCGAGCGACCACATGTCGATCTCCGCCTCGCCCGAAGTCATGACCTGGGCGAGGTAATGGCCCGTGCCGCCCGCGGCGGTGATGCCGAAGGAGAAGCCCTCCGCGAACCAGAAATTCTCCACGCCTGGCGCCGGGCCGACGAGCGGGTTGCCGTCCGGCGTGTAACAGATCGGGCCGTTGAAATCGTCCTTCAGGCCCACCGCCTCGGAGGAGGGGAGGCGGTGGATCATGGACATGTACTCCGCCTCGATCCGCTCCAGATCGAGCGGGAAGAGATCGGCGCGGAAGGTTTCGGGCACGCCGAACATGAAGCGGGCGGGGGCGTTCCGCTCGTAAGGCCCGAGGATCCAGCCGCCCCGCTCCTCCCGCACATACCACTTCGCGTCCGCATCGCGGAGGACCGGATGCTCGCCGTTCTCCTTCCGCCAAGCCACCAGCGCCGGGTCCGGCTCGGTGACGATATACTGATGCTCCACCGGCATGGCGGGGATGTAGCAGCCGATCATCGCCGCGGTCGCCTGGGCGTGGTTGCCCGTGGCAGTGACGACATGCTCGCAGGCGATCTCGAAGGTTTCATCGGTCAGCACGAGGTTGCCGCCCCGCTCCGCCATCATGGCGCCGCGGACGATCCACTCGCCGCCGCGCCGCTCGAACCCGGTCACATGCGCGCGGCGGACGATCTCCACCCCGCGCTGCCGGGCGCCCTTCGCCATCGCCTGCGTCACGTCGGCGGGGTTGATGTAGCCGTCGGTCGGATGGAAGAGCGCGCCCTTCAGGTCCTCCGTCCGCACCAGCGGCCAGCGCGCGGCGATCTCTTTCGGGGTGAGGAATTCATGCGGAATGCCGACACTCTCCGCCGTCGCGGAATAGAGGCGGTATTCGTCCATCCGTGCGTCGCACTGCGCCATCCGGAGATTGCCGACGACGG
>JAUHWJ010000312.1 GCA_030424705.1 Alphaproteobacteria bacterium
CGGGGGGCCGCGGCGGGGGCGGCGCAAGGGTTCCGAAGGCCTCCGCCGAGACCGAGGCGGCGCTCCGATGCCCGGCCTCCGCCAGCGCATGGCGAAGCGCGGAGACGACGAGCCCGCGCGCCAGCGCCGGCTCGCGGAACCGCACCTCCGTCTTCGCCGGATGGACGTTCACGTCCACCCGCTCCGGCTCACAGTCGAAGAACAGCGCGGCGGCGGGTCGCCTGTCCCGGCTCAGGAGGTCGGCATAGGCGGCGCCGAGCGCGCCGATCAGCAGCCGGTCCGACACCGGGCGGCCGTTGACGAAAAGGAATTGCTGCCGCGTCGTCCCGCGCGAATAGGTCGGCAGCGCGGCCCAGCCGGTCAGCCGCAAACCCTCCCGCTCCGCGTCGATCTCCAGCGCGCTCTCCGCGAACTCTCGCCCGAGGAGCCGCCGGAGACGCGCCAGCGGGCTCTCGGGCTCCGCGCGGAGGAGGAGGCGTGGATCGCCTTCCGAGAGATCGGAGAGGGTGAAGCCGACCTCGGGCGCCGCCATCGCGAGCCGCCGCACCGCCTCCGCCGCCGCCTGAAGCTCCGCCCGGTCGGACCGGAGGAATTTCAGCCGCGCCGGCGTGGCGAAGAAGAGATCGCGGAGCGCAACCTCCGTCCCCTCCCCCCGCGCCGCCGGGCGCGGCCGCTCCACCGCGCCGGCCCGCGCCTCGATGGACCATGCCTCCGACGCGCCCCGCGCCCGGCTCGTCAGCGTGAGCCGCCCGACCGCGGCCATCGAAGGAAGCGCCTCGCCGCGGAAGCCGAGCGTGCGGATGTTGAGGAGGTCCTCCCCGTCGGTCTTCGACGTGGCGTGGCGCTGGAGCGCGAGCGGAAGCTCCTCCCGCGTCATGCCCCCGCCATCGTCAGACACTCGGATCAGGGTCTTGCCTCCGTCCGCGAGAGCGATGTCGATGCGCCGCGCGCCGGCGTCGAGCGCGTTCTCCACCAGCTCCTTCACCGCCGCAGCGGGCCGCTCGATCACCTCGCCGGCGGCGATCCTGTTCGCAGCCGCCTCGGTCAGGAGCCGGATGCGCGGCGGCGCTTCGGCGCCGATATTGCGGTCGGGGGCGTTCATGACGCTAGCCATAGCATGCGGCGGGCGCAGCCGCAAAGGCGCGAGCAAGGTCCGCTTGCCCCTTCGCGCCCTCTGTGGCCATCTCGAACGGAAGGAGGCCCGGGAATGGCCGAAATCGAGCTGAAGCTTCTTGTCGACGAGGCGGAAGCCACGGCGTATTGGCGCCGCGCCGTCGCCGCCGGACTGGCCGAGGCGGCGCCGAAGCCGCAGCTCCTTCGCTCCGTCTATTTCGACAGCGAGGACCATGCGCTGAAACGGGCCGGAATCGCGCTCCGCCTTCGGCGGGACGGGCGGCGCTGGGTGCAGACGGCGAAGGCGAAGGCGGCGCTCAGCGGCGGACTTTCGAGGGCGGAGGAGTTCGAGGCGCCGGCGCCGGGTGGGCGTATCGATCTGGCCTTGATCGATTCGCCAGCGCTCCGTGAGGAGATCGCCTCAGCCGGCCCGCTCGTCCCGGTCTGCGAGACATCCATACGCCGCGCCGCGGGCGTCCTGACGCGAGAAGACGGCCTCAAGGTCGAGCTTGCCGTGGACTGCGGCGAGATCATCGCCGGCGAGGCGCGGGCTCAGCTTCGGGAGATCGAGCTGGAGCTCATCGAGGGACCCTTGGCCAGGCTCTACGACCTCGCCCTGGAGCTTTCGGGGGAAGGCGTTCTTCGCTTCTCCCGCCTCTCTAAGGCGGCGCGGGGCTATCTCCTCGCCGCCGAGGGGCGGATCGAACCGCAGCCCGCCGCCCGCAACGCGGCGACGCCGCCGCTTCGCGGCGAGATGAATGCGGAGGCGGCGGCGCAAGCCGTGCTCCGAGAATGCCTCGCGCAGATCGCGGCCAACATGGAGTTCGCCGCCACGGCCCCGGACCCCGAAGGGCCGCACCAGCTCCGGGTCGGGCTCCGGCGCTTTCGCAGCGCGCTCTCCGTCTTCGGCTCCGCGCTGAAGGGGCCGGAGGCCGCCCGGCTCGGCGCCGAGGCGCGATGGCTGGCCGGGGAGGCGGGGCGGCTCCGCGACCTCGAAGTCGCGCTCGACGATGTCGTGGGGCGGGAGGCCGCCGCGAATCCGGGCGAGACGGGATTCGTGCGCCTCGCCGCCGATCTCCTCGCTGCGGTGGAGGCGGAGCGCGGTCGGCTGAGGGAGACGCTGCGGAGCGATCGGGCGCGCGCCTTCCTCCTCCATCTCGCCCGATTCGCGGAATGCCGCGGCTGGCTCCTGCCCGAGGATATCGGCCAGACGGCGCGGCTGGCGGAGCCCGCCCCCGCTCTCGCCGCTGCGGCGTTGGAGAAGGCCTGGCGAACCGCGGCGAAGCGTGCGCGGGGGCTTGAAACGCTGGATGTCGAGGCCCGGCACGAGCTCCGGAAGGCGCTGAAGAAGCTCCGCTACGCGATTGAGTTCGCGGCGCCGCTCTACGGCCCTAAGAAGGTTTCGGCGTTCGTCAAGCGCCTGAAATCCTTGCAGGATATCTTTGGAGACCTAAACGACGCCGCGATGGCGGAAGCGCTCTTTTCCGCCCCCGGCGCGCCAGGCGAGGGCGACCCGGCGGCACAGCGCGCGATCGGCCGCGTGCTCGGCGCCGCCCATGCGCGGGCGGAGGAGAAATGGCGCATGGCGACCACACTCTGGCGCGAACTGGAGAGCGCGAAGGCCTTCTGGCGTTGAACGCCTCGTCCCTCAGCGCCTCGCAGTTTCTGGGGAGACCGAAGCCGCGAATTTTCGAATGTGAATAAATCCGCGAATATGGAGAACGGGTAACCTTTCGTTAACCTTTCTCACCGGAGTATGATGATGCGGGACTGGATGATGACGACTCTGGCCTCCGTTCGGCGCGCCGCCTCCGCGGCCGGCATGACGGACCTCGCGGACGAGATGGACGTCGCGATCCTGGTGGCCGCCAACGAGTTCGCCGAACGCGGCTTCCTGGGCGGGAACGAGCCTCATGTCGAAGGCGCTGGACGTGATCGTGGAGAAGTTGTCAGCCATCCCCGACTTGTCGGGGCTTGGGGACGTCATTGAGGCGATCCGCACGACATACGATGTCGACCATGTCTACTACTACGCCGTCTCGCTGGGCCTCGACACGCCGGTCTTCGAGGACACGCGGGGCGGCGGCCTGACGCGGGACCAAGGCATCTGGCGGCGGGACGGCCGCTCCATCGGCGCGCTCTCCTACTCGGCGGACTGGATCCACCATTACTTCGAGGCGAAGTTCGACCTGATCGACCCGGTGCTGAACGGCTCGCTCGGCAGCTTCGCGCCGCTGGACTGGGGACGGCTCGACTGGTCGGACCCGGGCCGGCGGCGCTTCTTCAACGAGGCGGGGGAGCACGGGATAGGCAACCAGGGCTATACGGTTCCGGTGCGCGGCCCGGGCGGGCAGTTCGCGATCTTCACCGTGAACAAGACCTGCGCGCCCGCGCTCTGGGCGAAGTTGCTGGACGATTACCGCTCGGACTTCATGCTGCTGGCGCATCATACCCACCAGCAGGCGCTACGCTTCGCCGGAACCGCGCGACAGGACCTCGCGCGCCCGCTCTCCCCGCGGGAGCGGGACGCGCTGCGCCTCCTCGCCGAAGGCGTAAGCCGGGCGCGGGCGGCGGATCGGCTCGGCATCTCGGAGAACACGTTCCGCGTCTACGTGGACAGCGCCCGCCACAAGCTCGGCGCGCTGAACGTGCCGCACGCCATCGCCCTCGCCGCCTATCGCGGGGTGATGACGCCGCAGTAGAGCGCCCACCGCGAAGCCCTTGTGAACGCGGGATGAATCCGCAACGCGCGAAAGCCGGCGTGAACCCGCCTCGTTTACCACGATCCTCGTCAAGAAAACGAGGAGCGTGCGATGCCCTTCACGATGATCCACGGCGAGGACCTCGCCGCCTTCCCGCAGCTTCGCGACGAGAT
>JAUHWJ010000313.1 GCA_030424705.1 Alphaproteobacteria bacterium
GTTGACGACTATGACTACAAGTGGCTGAGGGACGAGCCCTGCCCCAATCTCGGCGGGACCTGCTATGTCTCCGAGCGGACGCCGAAGAACTCGAAGTCCGGCTATTCGAAGACTATCGTCTGGATCGACCAGGCGGAGTATCGGCTCGACCAGATCGAGTTCTACAACCGCCGCGGCGAGTTCGAGAAGGTAATGACCTTCGGCGGCTACCAGCAATATCTCGGCAAGTTCTGGCGGCCCGACACGATCCGCATGGAAAACCGGCAGACGGGCAAGAGCACCGAGCTGATCTGGACCGACTACGTCTTCAACGCCGGGCTCGAGGAAGGGGATTTCGATGCGCAGCGTCTCGACCGCATGGCGCGCTGAGCGCTTCGGCGCCGGCGCCGCCCTCTCCGTCGCCGCGCTCGTCCTCGCCGGGCTCTCGCCCTGCGAGGCGCGGGCGGAGGAGGCGGATTTCGGGCCCTTCACGCCCGAATACACGGAGTTCTTCGGCAAGATCGAAGGCGAGGCGACGCTTTTCGGGGAGGGGCCGCGCTTCGCCGGGCAGCGGCGGCACGATCTTTCCGTCGCCATCGAGCCGACGATCCGGGCCGAATGGCTGGACGGCGACCTCGAATTCACCTTCACTCCCTTCGCCCGCGCCGCCGCGGCGGATGACGACCGGAGCCATTACGACATCCGCGAGGCGAAGTTCGACTTCCGGAGCGGCGACTGGGAGGCGACGGTCGGCCTCGACCGCGTGTTCTGGGGCAAGACCGAGGCCAACCACCTCGTCGACATCATCAACCAGACCGACGCGGTGGAGGATATCGACGACGAGGACAATCTCGGCCAGCCGATGGTCCGCGTCTCTCGCCTTACGGAGATCGGGGAGTTCTCCGTCTTCTATCTTCCTTACGTCCGCACCCGCACCTTTCCGGGGCAAGAGGGGCGGCTCCGCTCCGCGCTCGTCGTAGATGAGGATGCGCGGGTGATCGAGCGGGACGGCGGGCGCTGGGCGCCCTCTTTCGCAGCGCGTTTCGCCGGCGTGTTCGGCGGCGCGGATATCGGCCTCTCCGCCTTCAACGGCGTGGCGCGGGACCCTACCTTGCGCCCCGGCGGCTTCGTCGCGACGCCCGGCGGGCCGGCGCCGACGCGACTCGTGCCCGTCTACGAGACGATCACGCAGTTCGGCTTCGACGGCCAGTACACGAGCGGCGCGACGCTCTGGAAGGCCGAGGCGATCTGGCGTGACGGGCAGGAGGATCTCCGCGGGCGCGAGCGCGCCTTCGTCGGCGCGACGGGCGGGCTCGAACACACGCTCTTCAGCGTCGGGGAGGGGACGGGCTTTTTGGAGAATGCCGATCTAGGCCTCATCGCGGAATATTCCATCGACAGCCGGGGCCGGAACGCGACGACGATCTTCCAGAACGACGTGATCCTCGGCGCTCGTCTGGCGCTCAACGACATCGCGGACACGTCCTTCCTGCTCACCTCCGCCATCGACCACGAATTCGGCGCGGCCTCGGTTCGGCTCGAGGCGGAGACCCGGCTGGAGGATGGGTGGATCGCCTCCGTAGAGGGCGTTCTCTTCGTGAACGGCGGAGACGACCCGCTCGCCTCAGACCTGCGCGATGACAGTTTCATCCGCATGAAACTGGCGTATTTCTGGTGAGGGAGGATCGGTTCTGAACGACATCGCAGCGGAGTCCCGCCCGTCCGACCATGCGGACGAGATGCGCGCCGAGATCCTCCGCCATTCGGAGGATCTCTTCGCGCATTACGGCTTTGCGAAGACGTCGATGGCCGACATCGCGGAACGGGCGCGGATGTCTCCCGGCAATCTCTACCGCTATTTCCGCAACAAGCAGGCGATCGGGATCGCGGTGACCGAGGTCTTCTTTCGCGGGATGGAGGCGGAGATCGACGAAGCGGTGGAGGCGGCAGGGGCAGACCCGGAAGCGCGCATTCGCGCGCTCTTCATCTGCGGGCTGCACGGCATGCTCGCGAAGATGGACCGAACGCCGAAGTTGATGGAGCTCGTCGAATTCCTCTGCGGGGAAGACGAACCCTATGCGGTGCTCTACGAACATATCACATGGAAGCGCGCAAAGGTGGAGGCGGAGCTTCTCCGCGGGATGGAGACGGGCGCTTTCATCCGCGCTCCGGCGCGGGCGACGGCGGTGGACCTCATGCATTCGGTCAAGGCATTCCAGATGCCGCAATGCCTCGCGCTCTGGCGCGACCCTTCGACGATCATGCCGGAATTTGAGGGGGTCCTTGATTTCGTGTTCCGCGGGGTGCGGGCGAAGGGCTGAGCGAGCGGTTTCGCATCTGCGAAATCCAATTGCCGCATCGGGCTACGCGTGGTTCTCTCCTTCCGTGACAACCGGGAGACAGATATGAACCGCGCCGCCCTCGCCCTGCCCCTGATCCTTCTAGCAACACCCGCCTTCGCGCATCTGCCGCATGGCGAATACGGCTCCTTCATGGCCGGGGCGACGCACCCGCTCTTCGGGCTCGACCATGTTCTGGCGATGACGGTCGTCGGCCTCTGGGCGGGGATGATCGGCGGGCGGGTCGCGCTGGCGGCGCCGGCGGCCTTCGTCCTCGCGATGATCGCGGGCTATGTGCTCGCTCTCGCGGGCGTCGCGCTGCCGGCGGCGGAGCCGATGATCCTCGCCTCCATCGTCGCCTTCGGCCTCGTCGCCGCGCTGGCGCTGAAGCTGCCGCCCGCCGCGGCGGCGGGGCTCGCCGGGCTCTTCGCGCTCTTCCACGGCCATGCGCATGGCGGTGAGATCGGCGGCGCCGGCGCGCTCGCCTTCGGCGCCGGCTTCGCGCTGGCGACGGCGGGGCTGCATCTCGCGGGAATCGGTCTCTCGCGCGCGCTTTCCGCGGTCGGCGCGCGGGCGCTGGGTGGGCTCGCGGCGGCGGCGGGCGCGGCCCTCGCTCTCAGCTGAGAAGGCCCGTCGCCCCGTCCCAGGCCAGCTTTGCGCCAGTGAGGCCGAGGAGGACGACCAACATCCCGAAATAGAGCCGCTCCGGCACATGCCGGTGCGCCCAGACGCCAAGCAGCACCCCGGCGAAGGCCGCCGGGGCGAGGCTGAGCGAGCGCGAGAGCGTCGAGAGGTCGAGCACGCCGATCGCCGCATAGGGGCCGATCTTCATCAGGTTGATCGCCCAGAAGATGAGGACGGTGGAGGCCTGGAACGCCGTCTTCTCCAGCCGCTCCCCGAGCAGATAGAGCGTGATCGGCGGGCCGCCGGCATGGCTGATCGTCGAGGTGAAGCCCGCCGCCCAGCCCCAGATCGCGGCGCGGAGCGGCCGCCTTCCCCCGGCCTTGGGCCGCCAGCCGGCGCGCTGCGCAAACTGGAAGGCGACGAAGGTCAGCGCGATGAGCCCGAGCGCGAGGCGAAGCGCATCCGGCGGCACGGAGCCGAAGGCCAGCGCCCCCGCGCCGATCCCGAAGGCGGCGGCGGCGATGGCCGGGAGCGCGGCGGCGAGGCTCCAGCGCCGCCAGTAGGAGACGATCCCGACCTGGTCCATGAGGATGAGCAGCGGCAGCATGATCGCCGCCGCCTCCGCCGGCCCGGCGGCGAGCGCGATGAGCGGCGTGGCGGCGAATCCGAGCCCGCCCCCGAACCCGCCCTTTGAGATTCCGGCGAGGAGGACGGCCGGAATCGCCGCCGCCCAGAAGGCGGCTCCGGCTTCGACCATGTCACGGGCTTCTCACTTGCGAGCGCGGGGGGCAAGGCGTATTCAGGCCCGCGACCTTCACGGAGTCCAGGAAAGGCCCGCTTCCATGTCACGACCGAAAATCGCGCTCATCGGCGCCGGCCAGATCGGCGGCACGCTCGCCCATCTCGCCGGCCTGAAGGAAATGGGCGACATCGTCCTTTTCGACATCGCCGAGGGCACGCCGCAGGGCAAGGCGCTCGACATCGCGGAATCGAGCCCGGTGGACGGGTTTGACGCAAAGCTGAAGGGCGCGAACTCCTATGC
>JAUHWJ010000314.1 GCA_030424705.1 Alphaproteobacteria bacterium
GACTCAGGCCTTGCGCCGCCATTCCAGGCAACGGTCCCGCCCGTCCATGTCCCGGTGGAGGATCGGTTCGGGCCAGCCGAAGGCCGCGAAGATCGCGGAGACCGGCGCCGCCTGGTCCGGCCCGATCTCGAAGAAGGCGCGGCCCCGGCGGCGGAGGAAGGCGGCGAGATCGGGCGCGATGCGGCGATAGGGGTCGAGCCCGTCTCCCCCCGGCGTGAGGGCGAGCCTCGGCTCATGGTCCCGCACTTCCGGGGCCAGCGCCTCCACTTCCGCCTCGGCGATATAGGGAGGGTTGCAGAGGATAAGGTCGAACCCCTCCTCCAGCCCGTCCAGCCAATCCCCGATCCGGAGCGCGGCGCGGTGGGTCAGCCCGTGCCGTGCGAGGTTGCGCGCCGCGACGGCGAGCGCAGCGCGGCTCGCGTCGATCCCGAGCCCGGTCGCCTCCGGCCGCTCCGCAAGGATCGTGGCGAGGAGCGCGCCGGAGCCCACGCCAAGGTCCAGCACCTTCCCCGGAGGCGCGGCGCCTTCAGGCTCGGCCAACGCCGCGGCGATCATCGTCTCGGTTTCGGGCCGCGGGTCGAGCACGTCCTTCGTCACCTCGAACCAGCGGCCCCAGAATTCGCGCCCGCCGACGATGTGGGAGAGCGGCGCCCGCCCCACCCGTTTCGCCAAAGCCTCGTCATAGCGAAGCCTCGCGTCGGTCGGCGTCGGCTCGGCGCCGCGCGCGGCCAACGCCGCGGCTTCGAGCCCGCCCGCCCAGCGGAGGAGACGCTCCGCATCCCGCGCCGCGCCCTCGACCCCTGCCGACGCAAGGAGCGCGGCGCCGCGGCGGCGCGCCTCGTCCCAGCTCTCACTCACGGCTCCATCGCCGCGAGGCGCGCGGCCTCGTCCGCCTCCGTGAGCGCGGCGACAACCTCGTCGAGATCGCCGGCCATGATCTCCGGCAGGCGATAGAGCGTGAGGCCGATGCGATGGTCCGTCACCCTTCCTTGAGGGAAGTTGTAGGTCCGGATGCGCTCCGACCGGTCGCCGGAGCCGACCTGCCCCTTGCGGTCCGCCGCGCGGGCTGCATCGGCCGCACGGCGCTTCTCGTCGAAGAGCCGGGCGCGGAGGATCTCCATCGCCCGCGCGCGGTTCTGGTGCTGCGACTTCTCCGAGGCGGTGACGACGATGCCGGTAGGGAGATGCGTGATGCGGACGGCGGAATCGGTCGTGTTCACATGCTGGCCGCCGGCGCCCGAGGCGCGCATCGTGTCGATGCGGATGTCGCCCTCGGCGATCTCGACGTCGATCGCCTCCGCCTCCGGCAGGACGGCGACGGTGGCGGCTGATGTGTGGATGCGCCCGCCCGACTCCGTCTCCGGCACGCGCTGCACGCGGTGAACCCCGCTCTCGAATTTCAGCGCGGCGAATGCCCCCTGCCCCCTGATCGCGGCGACAAGCTCCTTCAGCCCGCCAAGCTCCGTCTCCGCCTGCTCGACGATCTCCGTCGTCCAGCCGCGCCGCTCCGCGAAGCGGGCGTACATGCGCCAGAGCGCGGCGGCGAAAAGCGCGGCCTCCTCGCCCCCGGTTCCGGGCCGTATCTCGAGAATGGCGGGCCGGGAATCCGCGGCGTCGCGCGGGATCAGCGCGCGGCGCATCGCGGCTTCGAGCGCGGGGCGCGAGGCTTCGAGCGCAGCGATCTCCTCCCGTGCGAGCGGGGCCATTTCCGGATCCGCCAGCATCGCTTCGGCTGCGGCGATCTCCTCGTCGAGGCGGAGGAAGGCGGCGGCCTGCTCCGCCACGGGCTTCAGCTCCGCATATTCGCGGGAAAGACTCGCCAGCTCCTCCGGCGCGAGGGCGGAGGAGAGCTTCGCCTCGAGGAAGCCGAGGCGGCGGACGAGCTGATCGACCTTGTCGCGCTGGATCATGCGCCCTCTTCGCGCCCGTCCGGGAGCGGGTCAAGGGTGGGCTGTTGCCGGCGGATGCGGCTGTGTTATCCTTTGCCCATGGGACGGATCGCGCTCGCACTCATCCTGATGGCCGGCTCCGCGGCGGCGGACCCGATCTTCAAGCGCCCGCCGGCGGCGAAGGGCTATTCCTATCCCGAATGCTACTGCACCAACCGCGGCGAGCGGGTGGAAATGGGCGAACTCGCCTGCATCCGCATCGGCTCGAACGCCTTCACCGCGCGCTGCGGCATGTCGCAGAACAGCCCGACATGGCGCAAGGTCGAGGATGGGTGCCCGCCCGCGGGCGACATCTCCCTCGCGCCTCCCGGCCTCTTCGAACGCTCAGAGGCGCGACAGCCAGGCTGAGACTCGCGCCGCGTTGACGCCGAGATCGTCGAGCCCGAAGCGGGAGCGAGAATGGATGAAGAGCGCGGCGCCGCCACCCTCCGCAGGAACCGCCTTTACCGAGACGTAGTCCGGATAGGCCATGAGCCGCGTCCGCGCGACGAAGGTCAGGAAACCGCCTTCGTCGGACAGCAGCGTGACGCGCGGCTCCGAGAGCGCGACGTCCCGGAACCGGGCGAGCAGCGAGTCAGGCGTCTCCGCATAGACGGGCGAGGCCATGTCAGCCCCCTGGCCGCCCGGCTTCACGATGAAATCGTTCTTCAGATCGCGTTCGACCGCGGTCTCCGGGTCCTGATGCCATCGGGCCGGATCGTCCGGCGCGACCCGAACCCAGAGCGCGAAGGCGAGGAAAGCGGCTAGGAGCGCGAGGAGGATCCAGATCAGCACTCGCCTCACTCCGCCGCCTCCATCGGGCGCACCGCGCCCGCCTCGATCTCCGCCGCCCGCTTCTCGACGAGTTCGACGATGTGGTCGATCATCCGGGCGTTGTCCATCTTGTGATCCTGCTTGCCGGCCAGATAGACCATGCCGGAGCCGGCACCGCCGCCGGTGAAGCCCACATCCGTCATAAGCGCCTCGCCCGGCCCGTTCACCACGCAGCCGATGATCGAGAGGCTCATCGGCGTCTTGATGTGTTCGAGCCGCTTCTCCAGCGCCGCCACGGTCTTGATCACATCGAAGCCCTGACGCGCGCAGGACGGGCAAGAGATGATGTTCACCCCGCGATGGCGAAGGCCGAGCGCCTTAAGGATCTCGAAGCCGATCTTCACCTCCTCCACCGGATCGGCGGAGAGGGAGACTCGGATCGTGTCGCCTATTCCCATCCAGAGCAGGAAGCCAAGGCCGATGGCGGACTTCACGGAGCCCGAGACGAACCCGCCCGCCTCCGTGATGCCGAGATGGATCGGCGCGTCCGTCGCTTCCGCAAGGCCCTGATATGCGGCGGCGGCGAGGAAGACGTCGGAGGCCTTCACGCTGATCTTGAATTCGTGGAAGTCGTTATCCTGAAGGATGCGGATATGGTCGAGCCCGCTCTCGATCATCGCCTCCGGGCATGGCTCCCCGTACTTCTCCAGGAGGTGCTTCTCCAGACTGCCGGCGTTGACGCCGATGCGGATAGAACAGCCATGATCCTTCGCTGCGCGGATGACCTCGCGCACCCGCTCTGCGGAACCGATATTGCCGGGATTGATACGGAGGCAGGCCGCGCCCGCCTCCGCCGCTTCGATCGCGCGGCGATAGTGGAAATGGATGTCGGCGACGATCGGCGCCGGGCTCTCGCGCACGATCTCGCGCAGCGCGGCGGTCGATCCCTCATCC
The DNA here is from genome assembly GCA_030424705.1 of Alphaproteobacteria bacterium. Lineage (GTDB taxonomy): Bacteria > Pseudomonadota > Alphaproteobacteria > Rhodobacterales > Rhodobacteraceae > Pikeienuella. The sequence goes on from JAUHWJ010000314.1 coordinate 3,657, forward strand.
GGGCAGGAGACGCGCACGATGTCCGCCCCCGCCTCCGCACAGGCGAGGATCTGCGCGATGGTCGCCTTGGCGTCCGTCGTCAGCGTGTTGGTCATGGTCTGGACCGAGATCGGCGCTCCGCCCCCGACCTCGACGGAGCCGACGCGGATCCGGCGGGAGGGGCGGCGCGCGATGTCGCGCCAGGGGCGAATGCTCATCGGAGGCTCCGATCTTGTCTCGCCGTCAGAGATATTGCCCGGCGCGCGCGATGTCCACCGCGGCAGGCGGGGTCACTCCGAGCGGAGCGCCACGGCCCCGGGCGAGCCTTCCGCGGCCTCCTC
>JAUHWJ010000315.1 GCA_030424705.1 Alphaproteobacteria bacterium
AGCGCGCGGATCACGAGAGTTCCTCCTGAAGGCGCGCCCGCCGGATCAGGCCGCCGATTTCGCGAGATTGCGGAGCACGTAATGGAGCACCCCGCCATTCTCGATATATTCGATCTCCACCTCGGTATCGATGCGGCACTTGACCATGATCGTCTTCACGGTCCCGTCGCCATAGGCGATGGTCGCCGGGACTTCGGAGAGCGGCTTGAGGTCGCCCGAGAGGCCGGAGATCGAGACCGTCTCGTCGCCCTTCAGCCCGAGCGAGCCGCGCGTGTCGCCGCCCGTGAACTCGAACGGGATCACCCCCATGCCGACGAGGTTGGAGCGGTGGATGCGCTCGAAGCTCTCCGCGATCACGGCCTTCACGCCGAGGAGCGCGGTGCCCTTCGCCGCCCAGTCCCGCGACGATCCGGCGCCGTATTCCTTGCCGCCGAAGATCACGAGCGGGGTGCCGCTCTCCGCATGGGCCATCGCGGCGTCGTAGATCGAGGTCTGCTTGCCGTCCGGCCCGAGCGTGTAGCCGCCTTCCACCCCGTCGAGCATCTCGTTCTTGATGCGGATGTTGGCGAAGGTGCCGCGCATCATCACCTCGTGGTTGCCGCGGCGGGAGCCGTAGGAGTTGAACTCCCGCACCGGCACTTGACGTTCCACGAGATAGCGGCCCGCCGGCGTCGTGTCCTTGAAGGAGCCGGCGGGGGAGATGTGGTCCGTCGTCACCATGTCGCCGAGGATCGCCAACACTTTCGCGCCGGAAATGTCGGAGATCACGCCCTTCTCGGGCCCCATGCCGCGGAAATAGGGCGGGTTTTGCACATAGGTGGAGGTCGCCGGCCAGTCATAGGTCAGGCTGTCGGTTGTCTCGACGCCTTGCCACTTCTCGTCCCCTTTGAAGACCTCGGCGTATTTCCGCATGAAAGCGTCGCGCGTCACGGTGCGCTCGACCAGTTCCGCGATCTCCTTCTGCGTCGGCCACACGTCCTTCAGGTAGACCGGCTGGCCGTTCGCCCCCGTGCCGAGCGGTTCGGTCGTGATGTCGATGTTCATGTCGCCGGCCAGCGCATAGGCTACGACGAGCGGCGGCGAGGCGAGGTAGTTCGCCCGCACGTCCGGGCTGATCCGCCCCTCGAAGTTGCGATTCCCGGAGAGGACGGCGGCGGCCACGAGGTCGCCTTCGTTGATCGCGGCGCTGATCTCCGGCTGGAGCGGGCCGGAATTGCCGATGCAAGTCCTCCTGGAGCCCGGCGGCCTCCAGATAGTCGCTCACCACCTGGGAGCCCGGCGCGAGCGAGGTCTTCACCCAGGGCTTGCGGTTGAGCCCCAGCGCGCGCGCCTTCCGCGCGACGAGGCCGGCGCCGATCATCACATAGGGGTTGGAGGTGTTGGTGCAGGAGGTGATCGAGGCGATCACGACCTTGCCGGAGGACATCGTGTAGCTTTCGCCCTTTACCGGAATCTCGACGCCCATCGGCCGCTTGAAGCTCTCCGCCATCTCCTTCGCGAAGCTCGCCTTCGCCTCGGTGAGCTTCAGGAAGTCCTGCGGGCGCTTCGGGCCGGAGATCGCGGGCACGATCTCGCCCATGTCGAGCTCCAGCGTGTCGGTGTAGACCGGCGCGTAATCGGGCCCGCGCCACATGCCGTTAGCCTTGGCGTAGGCCTCAACGAGGGCGATGCGGCTCTCCTCCCGGCCGGAGACGCGGAGATAGCGGAGCGTCTCCTCGTCCACGGGGAAGAAGCCGCAGGTCGCGCCGTATTCCGGCGCCATGTTGGCGATGGTCGCCCGGTCGGCGAGCGGCAGATTGTCGAGCCCCGGCCCGTAGAATTCGACGAACTTGCCGACGACGCCCTTCTTGCGGAGCATCTGCACGACCTTGAGGACGAGGTCGGTCGCCGTCGTGCCCTCCTTCATCTCTCCGGAAAGGCGGAAACCGACGACTTCGGGGATAAGCATGGAGACGGGCTGGCCGAGCATCGCCGCCTCCGCCTCGATCCCGCCGACGCCCCAGCCGAGCACGGCGAGGCCGTTGACCATGGTGGTGTGGCTGTCCGTGCCCACCAGCGTGTCGGGATAGGCGACCATCTTCCCGTCCTGGTCCTTGTCGGTCCAGACGGCCTGGGCGAGGTATTCGAGATTGACCTGGTGGCAGATGCCCGTTCCCGGCGGCACGACGCGGAAATTGTCGAACGCGGTCTGGCCCCATTTCAGGAAGACATAGCGCTCCATGTTGCGCTCGTATTCCCGGTCCACGTTCATCTGGAAGGCGCGCGGGTTGCCGAACTCGTCGATCATGACGCTGTGGTCGATCACAAGGTCGACCGGGTTGAGCGGGTTGATCTTCTTCGGGTCGCCGCCAAGCGCCACGATCCCGTCCCGCATCGCGGCGAGGTCGACCACGGCGGGAACGCCCGTGAAGTCCTGCATCAGAACGCGGGCGGGGCGGTAGGCGATCTCCCGCGGGTTGTTCCCGCCCAGCTTCGCCCATTCGGAGAAGGCCTTGATGTCCTCCACCGAAACGGTGCGGCCGCCGTCCTCGAAACGGAGCATGTTCTCGAGCACGACCTTCAGCGCGGCGGGCAGCTTCGAGAAGTCTCCGAGACCCGCCTCCTCTGCCGCCGGAATCGAGTAATAGGCGACGGTCGCGCCTCCGGCGGACAATTCCCGCCTTGTTTTCGCGGTGTCCTTGCCGACGATGACGGTCATGCTGGCCTCCTGGCTTCGGGCTTGGCTTCGGCTTGTCGGGGCGGCCCCCCTTGGTCCGCCGCTGTTCTTGCTTGCGACATTTCATCACCGAAGATGACGAGTCGCGCAACAAGGCTGCGTGACGGGATGCACGGCCCCTTGTGATGTATGCAGCGGGATACAAGAAGGGGTGGGCGCCGTCAATTGGCGGCGGCGCCGCGAGCGGCTATAGCGGTTCGCGACGAAGATCGGGGGGCGCATGGCGCTGGTCGCGGAAGGCGTGAAGGTGGAGCGGGGCGGGCGGCTCGCGCTCGCCGCGCCCGATTTCCGGGTGGAACAAGGCGAGGCGGCGGTCGTGACGGGGCCGAACGGGGCCGGGAAGTCCACACTGCTCCGCGCCGTAGCCGGGCTTGTTCCGCTTTCGGCGGGGCGCGTCTGGCTCGATGGCGCGGAAGCGCCGGCGGACGAGGCGGCCTATGCCGGCCATCTCGACGCGGTGAAGCCCGCGCTTTCCGCCCGCGCCAATCTCGTCGGCTGGGCCGCGATCTATGGCGGCGGCGGGGTCGACGAGGCGCTGGAGCGGTTTGGGCTCGCCGAGGCGGCGGAGGAGCCGGCGGGCTGGCTTTCCGCCGGCAGGAAGCGCCGGCTCGGCCTCGCGCGGCTCATGGTGACGAAGCGGCGGCTCTGGCTGCTGGACGAGCCGACCGTCTCGCTCGACGCCGCCTCCGTCGCCATCTTCGCCGCGCTGGTGGCGGAGCATTGCGCGGCAGGCGGGATCACGCTCGCCGCGACGCATGTCGCGCTCGGCCTGCCTCCCGGCCCGGAAATCCGCATCGAGCCGCCCCGCGCCGCGGCCGCCGCGGCGGCGGACCCGTTCCTCTCCGGGGCCTGGGCGTGAGGGCGCTCCTCCTCCGCGATCTCGCGCTGGCCTTCCGGCTCGGCGGCGGCGGGTTGATGGCGCTCGGCTTCTTCGCCATTGCGGGCTTCCTCATCCCGATCGGCATCGGCGGGACGGAGGCGCTGGGCCGCGTCGCGGGTGGGGTGATCTGGGTCTCCGCCCTCCTCGCCTGCCTCCTCTCGCTCGACCGGCTCTTCCAGGCGGATTTCGAGGACGGATCGCTCGACCTCATCCTCCTCGCCCCGCCGCCGCTGGAGCTTTCCGTGCTGGCGAAGGCGGCGGCGCACTGGCTGACGACGGGGGCGCCGCTCGTCGCGCTCTCCCCCCTCCTCGCGCTGACGCTGGACCTGGCGCCCGCGGCCTGGCCGGCGCTGATCCTCTCGCTCCTCATC
>JAUHWJ010000316.1 GCA_030424705.1 Alphaproteobacteria bacterium
CGATCATCCGCCCAGCCTGAGGGACAGACAGATGGCCTACGCCGCCCCCGCCACTCTGGAGGACGCGCTCGCGCTGATGCGCGAAGGCGCGGGCCCCGCCATCGCCGGCGGCACCGACCTCTATCCCGCCCTCGGCGAACGCCCCACCCCTGCCCGGCTCCTCGATCTGACCGCAATAGCCGCTCTGCGCGGGATCGCGGCCGGGCCCGAGGGCTGGCGCATCGGCGCACTGACGACCTGGGCGGAGATCGCTGCGCATCCGTTCCCGCCGGCCTTCGACGGGCTCCGCGCGGCGGCCCGCATGGTCGGTTCCGTCCAGATCCAGAATGCGGGAACCATCGGCGGCAATCTATGCACCGCCTCGCCGGCGGCGGACGGGGTTCCGCCGCTCCTGACACTCGACGCAGAGGTCGAGGTCGCCGGCGCGGAGGGCGCGCGCTACCTGCCGCTCTCCGAATTCCTGACCGGGCCGCGGCGCACGGCGCTGAGGCCCGGCGAGCTGCTCGTCGCCGTCCACATTCCGCCGCCGCCCGAAGCCGCGGCGGGCGCCTTCGTGAAGCTCGGCGCGCGGGCGCATCTCGTGATCTCCATCGCCATGGCGGCGGCGGTTGTCGCCCCCGGCGCGGGCGGGCGGATCGGCGCGGCGCGCGTCGCAGTCGGCGCCTGCTCCCCGGTCGCCGCGCGCCTCTCCAGGCTGGAGGCGGCGCTGGCGGGGGTGGAGCCGGGCGCGCTCGACGATCCGGCGCTCGCCGCGGCCCATCTCGGCCCGCTCGCGCCGATCGACGACGTGCGGGCGGATGCAGGCTACCGCCGCGCCGCGGCGGCGGAGATCGCGCGGCGCGCGCTCCGAGAAGCGGCGGCTGGCGCGGGGCTCATTCCTTGAACCGCGCCGCCCCCGCCCCGCTCGCCTTCCGGCTCAACGGCGCGCCCGTCGCGGCGGAGCCCCGCGCGGGCGAGCGGCTTTCGGAGACGCTGCGAAGCCGGCTCGGCGCGCTCGAGGTCAAGATCGGCTGCGACGCGGGCGATTGCGGCGCCTGCACCGTGCTGATGGACGACGCGCCCGTCTGCGCCTGCCTGACACCGGCGCGGCGGGCGGAGGGGCGCTCGGTCGAAACGGTCGCCGCGCTGAGGGAGAGTGCGGAGGGCCGAACCCTCGCCGCCGCGTTCGAGGCGCGGGGCGCAGCGCAATGCGGGATCTGCACGCCCGGCATGATGGTCTCGGCCGCCGCGCTGCTGCGCGCCGAAGGGCCGAAAGGGGAGGCGGAGATCGAACATGCGCTCGCCGGCGTCCTCTGCCGCTGCACCGGCTACCGCAAGATCGTCGCGGCGGTGGCGGATGCGGCGGCGGGGCGCATCGCGCCCGCGCCCGCGGAGGGCGGCGTCGGCGCCGGCGTGGTCCGGCGCGACGGTGCGGAGAAGGTCGCGGGGCTGACACGGTTCGGGGACGATCTCGCGCCCCCCGGCGCGCTCGTGCTCCGCATCATCCGCTCGCCCCATCCCCGCGCCGCCTTCGCCTTCGGCGACCTCGAAGCCTGGGCGGCGTCCCGGCCCTGGATCGCCTGCGTGCTGACGGCGGCGGACGTGCCGGGGGAGAACCGCTTCGGCGTCATCCCGGCCTTTGCGGACCAGCCCGTCTTCGCAGTCTCCGAGGCTCGTTTCCGCGGCGAGGCGGTCGCCGCCGTCGCGGGCGAGGCGCAGACGATGGCGCGCTTGGATCCGGCCGAGTTTCCCGTCACTTGGACGCCCCTTCCCGCTGTGGAAAGCCCGGCGGCGGCCCGCGCGCCTGCCGCGGCCGCGCTCCACGAGGGGCGGCCCGGCAACCTCATGTGCCGCGGCTTCGTCGCCCGTGGCGACGCGGAGGCGGCGCTTTCGCGCGCCGCGCATGTCGTCGAGGGGCGGCTGGAGACGAGCTTCGTCGAGCACGCCTATATCGAGCCCGAAGCCGGCTTCGCCGAGATGAAAGGGGGGCGGCTGGAGGTTTCCGCCTGCACCCAGGCGCCGGGGATGGACCGGGAGTCGCTCGCGCTGATCCTCGGCTGGCCCGAGAGCCGCATCCGCATCCGGCCCACCGCCGTCGGCGGCGGATTCGGCGCGAAGCTTGACCTTTCGGTTCAGCCCTATCTCGCCCTCGCCGCGATCAGGACGGGCCGGCCCGTCCGCATCGCCTGGAGCCGGAGCGAATCGATGCGGGCGAGCACGAAGCGCCATCCGGCCGCCATGCGGGTGCGGATCGGGGCGGATGCGGAAGGGCGGCTCTGCGGCCTCGCCTTCGAGGGCGATTTCGACACGGGGGCCTACGCCTCCTGGGGCCCGACCGTGGCGAACCGTGTGCCTGTCCACGCCTCCGGCCCCTATCTGGTGCGGGATTACCGGGCCGAGGCGCAGGCGATCCACACCAACAACCCGCCCTCCGGCGCCTTCCGCGGCTTCGGCGTGCCGCAGGCCGCGGCGGCGGCCGAGCCGCTGATGGACGAGTTGGCAGCGCGGCTCGGGCTCGACCCGCTAGAATTCCGCCTCCTCAACGCGCTCCGCGACGGCGAGCCGACGGTGACCGGGCAGGTCTTCGCGCACGGCGTCGGAATCGCCGCTTGCCTCGAAGCGCTGCGCGCGCCGTGGAGGGCGCGGCGGGCGGCGGCGGAGGCGTTCAACGCGGGGGCGAAGGGCCCGCTCCGCCGAGGGGTCGGCCTAGCGGCGGGCTGGTATGGCTGCGGCAACACCTCCCTCCCCAATCCTTCCAGCATTCGCGCAGGCGTGACGCCGGAGGGGCGGATCGTGTTGCATCAGGGCGCGATGGACATCGGCCAGGGGGCGGACACCGTGATCCCCCAGATCTTCGCCGAGGCGCTCGGGGTCCCCCTCTCCGCCATCGAGACCGTGGGCGCAGATACGGACCTGACGCCCGACGCCGGCAAGACCTCCGCCTCCCGCCAGACTTTCGTGACCGGGAACGCCGCGCGCCTCGCCGGCCTTGCGCTCCGCGCCCGTCTCCTCGCCCTCGTCAATGCGGGAGAAGGCGCGCGGATCGGCTCCGGACCCGAGGGATTGACGGTGACCGAGGCGGGGGTGACGCACCGCCCTTCGCTCTTCGCATTCGCACCCGACGATCTCGGCTACGCGATCCGGGTGGAGGAGACCTACGACCCACCAACGAAGCCGCTTGACGCTTCGGGCCAGGGCGAGCCCTACGCGCAGTTCGGCTACGCCGCGCATATCGCGGAGGTTGAGGTGGACCTCGCGCTCGGAACCGTCCGCCCGCTCGGCTTCGTCGCGGCGCATGACGTGGGACGGGCCATCAACCCGCTCCTCATCGAGGGGCAGGTCGAGGGTGGGATCGCGCAGGGGCTCGGCATGGCGCTGATGGAGGAATACATTCCGGGGCGGACGGAGAACCTGCACGATTATCTCATCCCCACCATCGGGGACATGCCGCCGGTCGAGACGATCGTCGTCGAGGCGGGGGACATGCACGGGCCCTTCGGGGCCAAGGGCCTCGGCGAACACGCCCTGATCCCGACCGCGCCGGCGATCCTCAACGCCATCGCCCACGCGACCGGCGTCAGGCCGGCGAAGCTGCCCGCGACGCCCGCGCGCCTCTTCGCGGCGCTCCGGAAGGACGGCGCATGAGCGACGCGCCCGAGGCCGCGAAGATCCGCTGCGACGCCTGCCCGGTGCTCTGCTACATCGCGGAGGGCCGCGCCGGCGCCTGCGACCGCTACGCCAATCGCGACGGCGAACTCGTCCGGCTCGACCCGCTGACCGCGATCGAGGCGGGCGCGCCCGCCGTGCCCTTCCTCGGCGACGCGTGGGACGGCGGCGTCGTCCGCGGCCGGCCCTTCCTCACCGCGGTCGGCGCCGGCACGACCTATCCCGATTACAAGCCCGCGCCCTTCATCGTGTCCGAGGAGGTGGAGGGGGTGGACATGGTGACGGTCGTCACCGAGGGCATCTTCTCTT
>JAUHWJ010000317.1 GCA_030424705.1 Alphaproteobacteria bacterium
TTCCATGACCTGCGCCATGAGGGTGCGAGCCGCTTGTTCGAGGTCGGTCTGTCCATCGAACAGGTCGCCTTGGTCACCGGACACAAGGACTGGAAGATGCTCCGCCGGTACACCCACATTCGCCCTGAAGCGCTGCACCGCCTTGTTGAAGCCCGAGCGCCCCATACAGTGGCGAAGGTTGCAGCAGAGTGGAGTGCGCCATTTTTGAGTTGACTTAACCTGTCGGTTGTCTGGACAGGGGCGCGGACATTTACGCCAAAGCCGTCATGATGAAGGTCGCCCTCGATGCAACGGTAGCCATAACCTTCGAACGCGTTGGTGATGGCTCGGATCTTCGCAACGAACTGCCCATCGCGAGGCCTGCATTCGGGGTTGGTGTAGTATGTGGATTGCGCGACGCCCAGCAGGTCGCCCCCACCGTAAGGAGAGGCCGCGGGGCCGCCCGTCGCGGAAGCATCCACACGCTTCTGCTCAAGTCTGCAGCGTATCTTCCCCTAGTGGGAACTCGATCTCAAGCGCCTGCCGACCGCCCCTTTGCTCGACGCCCCCGCTGGCAGCGAGCAACGCCGCCGTTGCGCTGCCCTCGTCACGGGCGCCGGCTTCTGATTTCTGAAGTTTTCGAACGCAGGCGTTCGCACAGATCATGTTCCGCGCCAAATCTTGCCTTCGCGAGACGGCGAGGAAGGTCTCTCCAGCATGGTGCTCGGCGACGATCCAAGGGCGAATTCGGTTCAATGGCCGCAATGGCGTCTCAGCGTGGACCTTTTACTCATGCGAAAGCCTGGCTCCGGTCAATTTCTCCCGCCTCGGTCTGCCCACCCCAAGGGGCGCACGCCATTACGCGGGCCTTCTTGAGCACCTCTCGACAGACACGGTCACGTGTTAGAGTCTAATCGCGCCGGCGCAGACTTCGCCGGCGCTGCCTTCTGAGCTTTCTTGAATCCCCGATCAGTCGCCATGAACCGCGCGAGCATGGGCGCGATAAGGCGTGCCGGATCGACTTGCTGGCCGGTCTCGCGCGAGAGCGCCTCGGCATAGGCGGCGAGATCGCGGTGGACGCCAGCCGGGAGTTCGACGGCGATTTTCACCGGCTTGTCGTCCGGGATGGCGCCGAGCTTCAGTCTGGTCATCGGACTTCTCCGAGCGGTTCGAGGATGAGATCGCGGGTTACCATGACGCGAACGGGGAAGCCTTGGCGGATGGTCAGGGTCGGGGGAACGGCGAGCTGACGGCGGACGATCTCGTCGCCGGCGCGGCCGATTGTGCTCTGCGTCGCCTCGCGGATGGCGCGGGCGACGTCATCCTCGCTCTCGAGCCCGGTCTCGAGCCCCAGGTTCAGGAGCGTGGCGAGGCCGGCGGCGAGGAGGATGCGGCCCCAGTGGTTGTCCACCGCGTCCTCAAGGCCGGCGGCGCCGGAGGCGTCGACGCCGGGTTCGCGCGTGAGGGTGATCGAGCGGCCGTCGGGCAGGATCAGGCGGGTCCAGACCAGGAGGAGGCGGGTCTGCCCTGCGGCGATGCGGCTGTCGTATTCGCCGAGAAGGCGCGCGCCCTGCGGGATCAGGAGATAGCGGCCAGAGGGGCTGTCATAGACCGGGGCGGTGACCTGCGCCGCGATCTGGCCGGGAAGGTCGGAGCGGAGACCGGTGATCAGCGCAGCCGGAATGACGCTGCCCGCCTGCAGGATCCAGGGGCTCGGCGGCGGGGCGAGACGCTCGGGATTGACCTGGTCGCGGCCGGTCGCTCGAGTCAGGAAGGCCTCGCGCGCGGCGACGGAGTCTGACGCGCCCGGGCCAGGTGAGAGAGACGGGAAGGCTCCGGAACCGGCAGGCGAAGCGCCCGCCGAGGATGCGCCGCCCGGCGGGACGGTCCGGGCCTCGGCGAAGAGCGCGCTGAGACGGGCGGCTTCGATCTCCTGCAGGCGACGCTGCTCGTCCGGGTCGAGGGGCGTTGGGCCTGTCATGACCGGCCCGGTCGGCACGGCGACGCCGCGCTCCTGGGCGGCGACGGTCGGGCGGCCGAGATAGCCGGGCAGCGGCGGCCCGAGACGGGGGATGTCGGCATAGGAGCCGGGCAGCGTCGAGAGCCCGTCGGCCTGCCGGACCCGGTCGGTGGAGAAGAGCTCGGCGCGGTCGTCCGCCCCACGGCGATCCTGCAGCGCGACGATCAGGATCGCGCCGAGCCCGAGGCCACCCACGGTCGCGGCGAGCGTGACCGCCTTGCGCGAGAGACGCATCACGCGCGGCGGGTCGGGCCGGAGCCGCAGGCCCTCGGCGATCTCGGCCTCGGTCCGCGGGCGCGCCGGATCGGTCTCCGGTTGGATCATCGGCCCTGCTCCTCGGGCTCCGGCGCCGGGCGCTGTGCGGGAGGCGTGCGTCCATCGGTCCGCTCGATCCGCACCACCTCCTGGCGCTCGCCGCCGAGACGCAACTCAGCCGCCGCAAATAGACGATCGACAATCAGGACGTCGCCATGCACACGGGTGTTGGCGATCTCCGCCCCGCCGTCCGGGCCGATCACGAAGAGGGGCGGCATCTCGCCCTGCGCGATCCCAGGGGGGAAGACGACGTAGACGCGGCGGCCATCGTCGAAGACCGAGACCGGGCGCCAGGGCGGGCTGTCGCCGGAGACGGCGTAACGATACCGCCGGTCTGCCTCGCCCGGAATGAAGGGGCGGCTCGGGAGCAGTGGGCGGGAAACAGCGGGCGCGTCGGGATAGGCCCACGCGACCGCCGGCATCCAGACCTCGTCGCTCGCGCGAAGCTCGACGTGATAGCTCCGCCGGTCGGTGCTGATCACGAGATTGGTGGCGATGTCGGGGCGCGTCGGCTTGACAAGGACATGGACCCGGGCGGTCCGGCCCGCCCCGCTCGTCGTGTCGCCGATGATCCAGCGCGCGGTGTCGCCGGCGGCGATCGGGCCCGGGCCGGCGAGGCGCTCGCCGGGCTCGAGCGCGAGCGAGGTGATCCGCCCGGGGGCGGCATGGACCTGATAGAGCGCGCCCTCGGACCAGGGATAGACCTGCAGCGCGTTGTGATAGCCCTCGCGCCTGGGCTCGACGCGGGCGGCGGCGTTGGCGGCGAGGATGCGCGCCGCTGTGGTCGCCGCGCCCGGATCGCCGCCGCGCGACGGGGTCCATGGGGGCGGGACATGGACGGGACGCGGCCGTTCATCTGCGGCGGGCGGCGGGGGCGGCGCGAGCGCGGGAACGCGGTCGTCATAGGCGATCTCGGGCAAGGGCGCCGGGGAGCAGGCGGCGAGCGCAGTCGCGGCGAGGAGGAGGACGGGGTGCGGTCGCTGCGCGTTCACGACGCCGTCTCCCGCGACCAGTTGATGGCGTGGACATAGACGCCGAGCGGGTTGGCGCGGAGCCGGTCCGCGTCGCGCGGGGTCTGGATCGCCACGGTCAGGATCGCGGTCCAGCGCTCGGTCGCCGCGAGCTGACCGTTGACATAGCGCCGCTCGATCCAGGCGACGCGGAAGCTCGTCTCCGAAGCGCGGATCACGCTCGAGATCTCGACCGCGACCTGGGTGTCGCCGACCCGCGCGAAGGGATCGGCGATGCGGGCGTGGTCGTTGAGCGCCGCCGCGCCCCGATCGGTCGCGAAGTCATAGGCGCGGAGCCAGTTCTGGCGGAGCACGATCGGATCGGCGGGGAGCTGGCGGACGTTTTCGACGAAGCGTGCGAGATGCCAGGCGATCTGCGGATCGGTCGGGCGATACTCGGCCGGAGCCGGGGCGACGGCGCGCGCGGCGCCGAGCCGGTCAACCTCGACGATGTAGGGAACGACACCGCCCCGGGTCGACTGCCAGACCAGCGCGGCGGAGAGCCCCGCCGAAAGGGTCAGACAGCCCAGCGCCATCAGCCGCCAATTGCGGGCCTGGACCCGGGCCGAGCCGATGCGTTCGTCCCAGACCTGCGCGGCCTTCTGGTAGGGCGTGACCGGCTCGGGC
>JAUHWJ010000318.1 GCA_030424705.1 Alphaproteobacteria bacterium
CGGGTCGTAGACGACGCCCGCGATGATCTCCCCCTTCCGCTCCAACGCGATGGAGACGGCCCAGTGCGGCAGGCCGTGGAGGAAGTTCGTCGTCCCGTCCAGCGGGTCGACGATCCAGCGGTGCATGCCGTCCGCGCCTTCGACCTCCTCGCTCTCCTCGCCGAGCCAGCCATAGGCAGGGCGCGCCTCCATGAGCGTGTCGCGGATGATCTGCTCCGCCTTGAGGTCGGCCTTCGAGACGAAGTCGCCCGCGCCCTTCATGGAGACCTGGAGGTTCTCGACCTCGCCGAAATCGCGCACGAGGCTGCGCGCGGCCTTCCGCGCGGCCTTGATCATGACGTTGAGATTGGCGGAGCCGGTGGTCACGCGGCGGGCTCTTTCAGTTCCGTCTCGACGAAGACGAGCGGCCCCGGCCCGGCGTTGATAACGTCATGCGCCACGCCCGCCTTGCGGAAATAGGAGAGGCCGGGCTCCATGGGCACGGCGCTTTCCTTGCCCGCCTCGTCCACGATCGTCACGTCCGAACCGATGACCGGCGTGATCACATAGTCGAATTCGTGGACATGCCACCCCGTGGCAGCGCCGGGCGCGAAGCTCCACTTCGTGACGCGCACGCGCTCGTTGTCCACCATCGTCTCCGGCGTGGCCGGTTCACGCGCGCTCGACATACTCGAAGGTCTCCGTGTTGACGACGATCTTCTCTCCGGAGCCGACGAAGGGCGGCACCATCACGCGAACGCCGTTGTCGAGCACGGCCGGCTTGAAGCTGTTGGCGGCGGTCTGGCCCTTCACCACCGGCTCCGTCTCCACGATCTCGCAGGTCACCTTCTCGGGGAGGGCGCAGGAAAGCGCCTCCTCCTCGTAGAATTCGACCGTCACCGTCATCCCGTCCTGCAGGAAGGGCCGGCGGTCGCCGAGGATTTCGGCGTCGATCTCGATCTGCTCGTAGGTCTCGCTGTCCATGAACACCAGCTTGCCGTCCGTCTCGTAGAGGAACTGCTGGTCCTTCTGGTCGAGCCGCACGCGTTCCACCTTGTCGGCGGAGCGGAAGCGCTCGTTGAGCTTGCGCCCGTCGCGCACGTTCTTGAGCTCGACCTGGGCGAAGGCGCCGCCCTTGCCTGGCTTCACATGGGCGGTCTTCACCGCGACCCAGAGCCCGCCATCATGCTCGATGATGTTGCCGGGGCGGATTTCGTTGCCGTTGATCTTCATGCGCTGGCCTCTCGGGGCGCGCCGACCGGGCGGCGCGCGGGGCTTCATCCGAGGGCGGGCTATATCGGGCGGCGGGCGTCGCGGCAAGCGCGGCGCGGTTCACCCCCTGAAGGTCCAGCCCGGCCCCGCTGTCTCCCCCGCCGCGTTGACCGGGATCCGCACCAGCGCCTCCGCGGCGCGCGCCATGGCGATCATCGTCGGCGCGCTTTCCTTCAACCGTTCCGGTGCGCCGTTGAAGGCGGCGTGCAGGGTCAGGAGGAAATCGGTGTAGAGCCGGTCGAAGGCGAGCATCCGCGCCTCGACCTCGGGAAGGCCCGCGCACTCCTCCGCTCTCGGATCGTCCTGCATCGGATGGACGGCGCTCCAGTCCGTCACGAGGTCGCCCCCCGTCGGTGGATGGCCGATCCGGTCGTCGGGCCGGTAGCGGCGGGCGAGGAGGATTTCGTTGAACTTGAAGAAATGCGCCACATCCTCGCCACCCCCGCCGGGGATCGGGTCGCCGTCCCCCGCGCGGCCGCCGAGATCGGCGCCTTCCCCCTCCTCCACGATCATGGCGAGCGCCCGGCGCGCGCATTTCAGCCCTTTCACCGGGATCATTTCGCCGCCTGCGCCCCAGTAATGTTCCGGCCCGATCTGCCATGAGGGCTCGCCTGTGAAGACGGCCTTCTCGCCATGCGCCTTCACGATGGCCTCCAGCGCCAGCTCCACGCAGTGATAGAAGCCGGCGATCGTCTCGGCCTTGCGCCAGTCCCCGTCCTTCACCTTCTCGTAGTTCGCCGGGGCGCGCTCGATCTCCCGGAAGAGCCGCACCTGATCCTTGGAGAAGCGGCGAAGGCGGGCGACGGGGCCCTTGCCCGAGGGCAGGATCGCGCAGGGATAGGCGGGGATCGCCTCCGACCGGTTCAGGATCACGCCGCCGCCGATGGCGTTGAGGATGTTCCCGGCGAGGGAGAGGTGCAGCATCTCCTCCAGCATCACCTGCCGGATCACCTCTCTTGGCTCGGCGTTCGCCTCGGCCGGCGCGATGCGCGCGTAGTCCCCGACCTCGGAGATCGTGTAGCAGGCGGTGGCGTAGAGCGGGATCGTGGTCAGCTCGATCTTCATCGCCGCCCGCAGCATCTCCGCCAGCGCGGCGCGGTCTCTTTCGAGGCTCATGCCTTGCCCTCCAGAGCGCGTTTCATGGCTTTCGCGGCCTTCAGCACCAGCGCCGCCATCGTCAACGTCGGGTTCGAGGTGGCGATGGTCGGCATGGCGCCGCAGCCGACGAGCCAGAGATTGTCATGCTCCCATGACCGCCCGTCGAGATCGGTCACCCCCTCGCGGGCGTTCCGCCCGATCCGGTGCGTGCCGGCGTTGTGCCCCGCGCCGAAATAGACGAAGCCGCGCCCGCCGAGGCTGACATAGCCGGGGTCATTCGGGTTCCACGCTGTATGGTTCTCGATCCCGAGCTTGCGGAACACGTCCAGCGTCACGTCGATCCCCTGGAGGATGCCGGCGCGGCTGTATTCGTCCACATCGTATTCGAGCACAGGCCGCGGCTCCCCGAGCGAATCCCGGTAGGCCGGGTCGATGGTCACGCGGTTGCTCCGGGAGGGAAGCTGCTCCGGCATGATGCCGACGCGCACCTGCCGCTGCACCCGATCCCGCAGCTTCGTGCGGAGCGCGGGGCCGAAGAGGTTCTCTTCCTCGACCATCCGGTTCACGTCCGAATAGGGCGCGTTCGCCGCGAAGTTCCAGCCCCAGTTGTCGAACTCGAGCCGGACAGCCGCGAGGTCCTTCCGGAACAAACCGTCCCTGAGGGATGGGATAGAGCCGGTGGAGCCTGGCCCCCGGAACGGGCCGACCGGTCGGGGCGCGAGGCCCCAGACATTGACGTAAGGATGATCCATCAGATGCCGGCCGAGAAGGCCCGAGCCTGAGCAGAGCCCGGAGGCGAGCGCCAGCTTCGCGTTCTCGATGGCGTTCGTGGCGAGGACGTAGATCGTCCCCTCCGCCCGCTTCATCTCCCAGACGGGCGCGCCGGGGAAGGCGTATTTCTTGTAGATGACGCCGGTCACCCGCCCCGTCGCCCCGTCCGTCTCCACCTTGGAGACGACGGCCTGCGTGACGACATCCACGAGCCCGGTGCGCTGCGCCTGCTCCAGCGTTTTCAGCGCGTTGTACTTCGCCTGGATCGGGCAGAGCGGGATGCAGGAGGAATTGCCCTCGCAGCGCTGGCCCTGGAAAGCGTAAGGGCCGGTCGCCCCCGCCGCCTCGTAGTCGCAGACCTCCGACCCGCCGACCCGGTAACGCCCGCGGCGCGGGATCGAGTTTCGGCCGACGGGCGTCCCCGCGACGAAAAGCTCGCACTCGTCGCCGCCGGCGAGGCGGACGGACATGCCGCGCACCCCCTCCTCGAACCAGCGGTCCACGAAGGATTTCGGGATCGCCTCCATCGGGAAGTCGTAATCCTCGGGGAAGTCGATCCCGTGGAAAGCGTTGTCTTCCTTGTCGGCTGAAACGCCGATCTCCCATTCCGCCTCCTCATACCAGGGCGCGAGATCGTCATAGGAGAGCGGCCAGTCGTCCCCCCGTCCGAACTCGGTCGCGGTGCGGAAGTCGCTCGGCTGCATCCGGAGGCAGGTGCCTAGCCAGTGCAGCGTTGTCCCCCCGAGGGCGCGGAGATAGTCCGACCGGAATGGGCGCGGGCCCTTCTGCACGAAATAACCCGCCGTATCGGG
>JAUHWJ010000319.1 GCA_030424705.1 Alphaproteobacteria bacterium
CGATGCAGGGCCTCTACGTCCCCTACTGGACCTATGACGCCGAGACGGAGACGAGCTATCGCGGTCAGCGCGGTGACGTCTATTACGTCACTCAGCGCGTGCCGGTGACAGTGAACGGCAAGACGCAGATGCAGGCCCGGCAGGTGCCGAAGGTGCGCTGGACGCCGCGCTCCGGCCGCGTCGCCCGCTTCTTCGACGACGTGCTGGTGCTGGCCTCCCGCTCCCTCCCGAAGAAACATGCGGACCGGCTGGGGCCTTGGGACCTCTCCGCCCTCCGCCCCTACCAGCCCGCCTATCTCGCCGGCTTCCGGGCCGAGGCCTACACCGTGCCGCTCGACGAGGGGTGGGCGGAGGCGCGGCGGATCATGGACCAGGTGATCGAGCGCGACATCCGCTTCGACATCGGCGGAGACCGGCAGAGGATCGACGCGGCGGAGACGCGGCTCGGGCGGACGAGCTTCAAGCATGTCCTCCTCCCTGTCTGGCTCGCCGCCTACAAGTATCGGGGGGAGACCTACCGCTTCATCGTCAACGGCCGCACCGGGGCGGTGCAGGGGGAAAGGCCGTATTCCGCCTGGAAGATCGCCGTGGCCGTGATCCTTGGCGCGCTCGCGGCCGGGGCGGTCGGCTATGCGCTCCATGCGACAGGGGCGTTGCGGTAGGTCACTTGAGGCGCTCCGCGCGCTAGGGGGAGGGAAGGGGTCTTCCCGCCGGTTTCGGCGCGTGTGCGTTTTTTGCGCCTATTTCTGATTTCTTATTTACTTCAGATAGATGACCCCCCTGCACACTGTGTGCACACACCCGGCTTCGGCCCCCGCCCTTGACCCGACGCCGCCAAGAGGCGAGCAGAAGGGCGTCAACGGGAGGGAGCCAATGGAGCCGATGAACGTCGCCGTCACGGGCGCCTCGGGCCGGATGGGCCGGATGCTGATCCGCGCCGTGGAGGAGGCGGAGGGGTGCCGCCTGATCGGCGTCACCGAGCGCCCCGGCCACGAATGGGCGGGGCGCGACCTCGGCGAATGCCTCGGCGGCGCGGCGACGGGCGTTCCTGTGGAGACGGACCCGCTCGAAGTCTTCGCGAAGGCCGAGGCGGTGCTGGACTTCACCGCCCCCGCCGCGACCGTCGCCCATGCCGAACTCGCCGCCCAGGCGCGCGCCGTCCACGTGATCGGCACGACCGGGCTCTCCCCCGCCGATATCGAGGCGCTGGACTCTGCCGCCCGCCATGCGGTGATCGTCCGCGCCGGCAACATGTCCCTCGGCGTCAACCTCCTCGCGGCGCTGACGCGCAAGGTCGCCGCCGCGCTCGGCCCGGATTTCGACATCGAGATCGTGGAGATGCACCACAACCGGAAGGTGGACGCCCCCTCCGGCACCGCGCTGATGTTCGGGGAGGCGGCGGCCGCGGGCCGCGGCGTCAGGTTCGACGCGGTGGCGGACCGGGGTCGGGACGGGGAGACGGGCGCGCGGAAGCGCGGCCATATAGGCTTCGCGAGCCTCCGCGGCGGCGACGTGGTGGGCGAGCATGACGTGATCTTCGCCGGCGAGGGCGAGCGGGTGATCCTCCGCCATGTGGCGACGGACCGGATGCTCTTCGCCCGCGGCGCGGTCAAGGCCGCGCTTTGGGGCAGGGGCCGCAAGCCCGGCTCCTATTCGATGATGGACGTGCTCGGGCTTTCCTGAGCCGTCTCAGAGCAGTTCGAGATCGCCCGCGCCCTCCGCCGCCCCCGCCTCGCCCGAGAGCCGCGCGCGAAGGTCGCCGAGCGGGACCGCGGCGAGGAGCGGGCCGAACTCCGCCCCGCCCTCCCGCGCGACCCCGGCCATCCCGCCGACGAAGCCGGAGAGCGCCTCCAGCTCCTGCGTCATCCGGTCAAGGTCCTGCATCCCGGCGCCGCCTCCCGAGGCCGCGTCCTGCAGGGCGAGCGCGCGGCCGTGGAGCCGCGTCAGCTCTTCCGAAATCCGGTCCAGCGCGAGCGGGAGCGGCAGGTTCATCCCTCCCGCCACGGTCAGAGCGGCCCAGTCACGGCTTCGATGCAGTTCTTGAGGCCGACATCGTTGAACGGCTTCTTGAGATAGTTGTGCATCCCGAGCCGCTTGCCGAGATCGGCCACCACCGGGTCATGCTCCCCCGTCACCATGATGAAGCCGACTTTCCGCGTCCGCTCGCTCTTTCGGAGCGCGAGGAGGAATTCGAGCCCGTCCATGCCCGGCATGTTGTAATCCGAGATGATGAGGTGAACGGGCGTTGTCTCGAGCGCTTTCAGCGCAGCCTGCGGCCCCGGCATCGGGACGACGTTCTTTACCCCCATCTTGTCGAGGCCCATCGTGATCAGCTGGCGGCTGATGGTCATGTCGTCCACCACCATGATCTTGATCGTGTCGCGAAGGGGCATGTTCAGTTCCTTGTCTGTCGGCGTCCGCTCAGGCGGCGGGCGCAGGCTTCGCGTTGCGGATGTATGAGGTGACCCCGCCCCGGTCGAAGAACGGGGCCGAGGTCGGGCCAAGTCGTTCGGAATGGCCGAGAAAGAGTCGCGCCCCTTCGGTCGTCGCCCCGGCGAAGCGCCGCAGCACGTCGTCCTGCGTCGGGCCGTCGAAATAGATCAGGACGTTGCGGCAGAAGATCGCGTCGAAGGCGCGGGTGAAGGGCCAGGGCCCCACGAGGTTGAGCCGCTTGAAGGCGACGAGCGCGCGCACCGCCTCCCCGGCGCGAAGCCGCGGCGCGCCGTCCGGCCCCGGCGACGCCGTCTCGAAGCGCCCGCGGACGAGCGCCCCGGGAGCGGGCTCCAGCGCTTCTGCGAGGTAGACGCCCTTGCGGCCGATCTCGAGAACCTCCGGGTTGAGGTCAGTCGCAAGGATCCGGATCCCGAGCGCGGCCGCATCCGGCGCAAGGTCGAGGAGGCAGAGCGCGATGGAATAGGGCTCCTCGCCCGTCGAGCACCCGGCCGACCAGATCGTCGCCGGCGCGCCGGCGCGGGCGGCGGCGACGAGGCGCGGCAGCGTCTCCTGCCGCAATTCGTCGAAATGATGCGGCTCGCGGAAGAAGCGCGTCACGTTGGTGGTGAGCGCGTTGACCATCGCCCGCAACTCCGCCGCGCCCTCCCGGCTCTCGATCAGGTCGCAATAGGCGTCGAACCCGTCGAGCCCGAGCGCACGCACCCGGCGCGCGAGCCGCCCCTCGACAAGCGCGGCCTTTTCCGGCGAGAGGGCGATCCCCGCCTCCCGCCGCAGGGAAGCGGCGATCCGCCCGAAGGCGTCAGGGCCGATCTCCCGTCGTTTCGCGGGCGTCTCGAAGGGCAGCGTCACAGTCATCCCCTCAGGCTGGCTCTGTTTCGACATGCGGCGCGAAGCGATCGACATCCACGATCCGGAGCAGCCTGTCGTTCAGAAGGATGACGCCGGAAACCATCTCGTTCGTCTCGTCCCCGGCGAGCGCGGGCGTCGGCTGGAAGGCGGTTTCCGGGATCGAGAGGATGTCCGTCACCGTCTCCACCAGAAGGCCGAGCAGATGGCCGCGCACCTCGACCACGATGGTCGAGTGCCGGCTCGTCGTCACCGTGTCGCCGAGGCCGATCCGCGCCGCGAAGTCGATCACCGGCAGCACGAGGCCGCGGAGATTGATCACGCCCTTCACGAAATGCGGGGTGCGCGGCAGGCGCGTCGCCTCGCTCCAGCGCCGGATTTCCCGCACCGAGCCGATGGCGATGCAGTATTCGTCCTCGCACACCCGGAAGACGACGACCTCCCGGCGGGCCATCTGGCGATCCGCTTGCGCTTCGTTCATCTCGCTTACCCCGTCAACGCCATGACATGCCCCGCCCCGTGAAGGCCTGACGCCTCGCGCACCAGCGCGTCCACATCGAGGATGAGCGCGATGCGCCCGTCCCCGAGGATGGTCGCCGCCGCGACGCCCCTGGTCCTGCCGAAGCC